>CAZEMM010000020.1:0-30221 GCA_964513445.1 uncultured Butyricicoccus sp.
TTGAGTTGTTCCTTGTATCTTTTTTTTATTTCTCCTACAATTATTTTACACTATGTGGCGTGTACACAGAAAAAAACACACAAATGACGGTGCAGCGGGGGTAGACGCGGGACACAATCAGCGATATAATATTTTCATCTATTCTTTTCGACAATGACCATGGAGATGGATATGCAGACAACGAAACTTACACTACACAACGGAATCGGACTGACATGCGTGACATCAAAGCGTGCCAGGATTGCTTGCCTGAGCGCCATGCTTGCGCTGCCGCTGGGTAATGAAGCGCGCAGCCTGCGCGCGCTACTGCCGCATGTGCTGCGCGAGAGCAGCCGGCGCTGTGCGGGACGGCAGGCGGTTGCCACGCGGCTGGACGAGCTGTATGGCGCGCGGCTGGAGCCGGTTGTGCGCAAGCGCGGTGAGGCGCAGTTGATTGGATTTGTAGCGGACGTTATTGACGAGCGATATGCCATGCGCGGCGACAGTGGCCTGTTTGCGGGTACGGCGCGGCTGCTGGCGGATTTGCTGCTCGATCCGGGTGATTTTTCCGCAGAGACGGTCGAGCGGGAGCGCGCGCATCTGTGCGATCGCATCCGATCGCTGCCGGATGACAAGCGCACATGGGCCGTGCGCCGCATGTATCAGTATATGTGCGCAGACGAGGCGTACAGTGTGGTCGAGCTGGGCGAGGAGGATGCGCTGCGTGCGGCGACGCCGGAGGCGCTGCGGCGGCAATATGAGGACGTGCTGACGCACGCGCCGCTCGAGCTGTTTTATTATGGTTCTCTCGAGGCACAGCAGGCCGCCCGGCTGCTGGACGACGCATTCGCGGCAAAGCTGCCGGTGTGCGGGCTTATTCGTCCGGCGTTTGACGCGCCGCGCACGGCAGGCCCGCTTCGCACGGTAAAGGAGGAGGAGCCGGTGCGGCAGGGCAAGCTGTCCATCGGCCTGCGTACGGGCATCACGGCATTTGACGCGGATTATCCCGCGATGGTCGTGTTTAACGCCTGCTTTGGCGGCACGACGTCCTCGCGCCTGTTCCGCACGGTGCGCGAGGAGATGAGCCTGTGCTATTACGCGTCCTCGCAGACGGACAAGCTCAAGGGCGTCATGGCGGTATCGTCCGGCTTGGAGAACGTCAGCGCGCCCAAGGCACAGCAGGAGATATTGCGGCAGCTTGCCGATATGCAGAACGGCGGTCTGACGGCGGCGGAGGTCACAGCGGCAAAGCAGTCGGTGACCGCCTCGCTGCGCGCGATGCGGGAATCGCCGCTGGCGATGGAAAATTACTATCAGACACAGGCGGCGGCTGGACTTTCTGAGACGGTAGATGCGCTCATTGCACGGATTGAAGCAGTCACGCCGGAGCAGGTTGCGCAGGCTGCGCGTAAAGCGACACCGGATACCATCTATTTTCTCAAAGGAGCACAGATATGACAACGATATCCTACCCCGCGCTGGATGAATGCATCCAAACAGCTGTGCTGGAAAACGGCCTGCGCATTTTCGGCATTCCGCGCGCGCAGGGGAACAAGAGCTTTGCTATGCTGGCGGCGGATTTCGGCGCGATCGACTGCTGCTTTACGCTGGACGGTCAGACGCACCGCGTCACGCCCGGCATCGCACATTTTCTCGAGCACAAGATGTTTGAGGAGGCGGACGGCAATGCGCTGCAAAAGTTTACGGCACTGGGCGCGCAGCCGAACGCGTTCACAAGCCATACCATGACCGCATATCATTTTACGTGCACCGATCGATTTTATGAAAATTTAGAGATTCTGCTGCACCTTGTTTCCACGCCGTATTTTACCGAGCAGAACGTAAAGAAGGAGAAGGGCATTATCGGGCAGGAGATCGGTATGCTGGACGATACGCCGAGCTGGCGAGCCTATGTCGCGGTGTTGCAGGGGCTGTATGGCGTGCATCCGGTGCGCATCTCGGTCGCGGGCAGCCGCGAGAGCATTGCGCCGATCGACTCGGAGGTGCTGCACCTGTGCTACCGCGCGTTTTATTCTCCAAATAATCTCGCGCTCATCGTGTGCGGTCAATATGATTTTGACCGCGTAACGCATATGGCGCAGCGTATGACACAGCAGGAGGCGGCATGTATTGCCGCGCGTGATTACGGCGAGGAGCCGCGTGAGGCGGCGCAGCCGTATGTTGAACTGGACATGGCGGTGTCCCGCCCGCTGTTTATGCTGGGCTGTAAGGATACCGTGCCGCAGCAGCCGTATGAACGGCAGCTGATCGGGGAGCTCGCGGCCGGCTGTGTATGCGGACCGTCCACGCGGCTGTATGAAGAGCTGTACCGCGCCGGCTGCATCGACCAGTCGTTTGATCCGGATTATTTCACATTTCCCGGCGGCGCATGTGCGATCTTTGGCGGCGAGAGCCGCGATCCCGAGGCTGTGCAGCGCGCACTGGAGGAGGAGCTTACGCGCATTGCGGCAGACGGACTGGACGCGGCGGTGTTTGACCGCGTCAAGCGGGCGGCGTATGGCAGGTTTATCCGGCGCATGGATGAGCCGTCCGAGGTGTGCCGGATGCAGGCGCAGGCATGCTTCTCCGGCAGACAGTGCTTTGATTTTAAACAGGTGTTGGAGGACGTCACAGAGGAGATGGTTTGCACGCGCATTCGGGAGCTTGCGGCACCGCAGACGCATACGCTTGCCGTCGTCCGACCGCAGGAGGAGACAGCATGAATCACATCGTTTCATTTCCCGGATTGGGCTGGGAATTTTCCTTTTCCAGCGTGGCGTTTCATATCGGCTCTAAGCCGATTTACTGGTATGGCATTTTAATTGCTGCCGGCGTGCTGCTGGCGGTGCTGTATGCCGTCAAACGCGCGCCGCAGTTCTTCGTGACGGCGGATGATATCACAGATATGCTGCTGTTTGCGCTTCCCATCGGCATCGTCTGTGCGCGGCTGTATTATGTCGCGTTCGAGTGGGAGCAATATAAGGATAATCCCGCGGAGATCATTGCCATTTGGCATGGCGGGCTTGCCATCTATGGCGGCATCATCGGCGGAATCATCACGATTTTGGTCTTTTGCCGCGTGCGCAGGCTGTATGCGCCGGATATGCTGGATGTTGTGGCAAATTCCGTCGTCATCGGACAGGCGCTGGGCCGCTGGGGCAATTTCTTTAATTGTGAGGCTTTTGGCAGCCGCACCGGCGTGCCGTGGCGCATGGTGATCGACCGCGATCTGGAGCAGGCGCGTACGCTGCTGCTGGGCAACCACCCGACGTTCTTTTATGAATCGGCATGGAATGCGCTCGGCCTGCTGGTGATGCATCTGTTTTCCAAAAAACGCAGATATCGCGGCGAGGTATTTCTACTGTATCTGGTGTGGTACGGCATCGGGCGCTTTTTTATCGAGGGGCTGCGCACGGACAGCCTGTATCTGTGGGGCACTGATCTGCGCGTCTCGCAGCTTGTGGCGCTGCTCTCCGTGGTCATCGGCGCGGCAGCCTTTGTATATAATCGCAGGAAACCGTTCCTGAAGCCGGTTTGCGCGGCGCAGGAGGATATTCAACATCATACGGAGGAAACAACATGAGTGCAGTTAGAATGGATGGAAAAATGGTGTCCGCAAAGGTGCGCGGCAGCATTTTGGAAGAGGTCAACCGGTTAAAGGCGCGCGGTGTGCGCCCCGGTTTGGCGGTCATTATTGTCGGCGAGGATCCGGCATCGCAGATCTATGTGCGCAATAAGGAGCGCGCCTGTGAGGAGTGCGGCATATATTCCGAAAAATACGCGCTGCTGGAGGAGACGACGCAGGAGCAGCTGCTGGAGCTGATCGAGCAGCTCAACAGCAATCCGCTGATCGACGGCATTTTGTGCCAGATGCCGGTGCCGGCGCATATCAGCGAACAGGCGGTCATTGACGCGATCGACCCGGGCAAGGACGTCGACGCGTTCCATCCGGTCAACGTCGGCAAGATTATGATCGGCAACTTTGATTTTCTGCCGTGCACCCCGGCGGGCGTCATGCAGCTGCTGGACGAATACGGCATTGACCCGAAGGGAAAGAGCTGCGTTGTCATCGGGCGATCCAATATTGTAGGCAAACCGATGAGCATGCTGCTGCTGCACCGTCATGGCACAGTGACCATCTGCCATTCCCGCACGCGCAATCTCAAGGAGGTGTGCGCGCAGGCGGATATTTTGGTCGCGGCGGTCGGCAAGGCGGACTTTGTCACGGCGGATATGGTCAAGCCGGGCGCGACGGTCATCGACGTCGGCATGAACCGCCGTGAAAACGGGAAGGTTTGCGGCGATGTGTGCTTTGAAGAGGTCAATGAAAAGGCGGGCTATCTCACTCCGGTACCGGGCGGCGTCGGCCCGATGACCATCACGATGCTGATGAAGAATACGCTCAAGGCAGCAAAGCTGCATCACGGCATCGACGGGTGATTTGCGTTTTTTGGAAAATGTGAAAAAAATCCCACGAAAGCAGGTTGACAGCCGCGAAAGGCTGTGTTAATATATGAAAAGCCGCATTGACCGGGTTTTAGAAGTGTGTCCGGAGACACCGCCCGTGAGAGCGTGACTCTATTAAAGAAAGAGAGGTGCTACCGCAATGTATGCAATTTTAGAGACCGGTGGCAAGCAGTACAAGGTATCCGAAGGCGACGTAATCTATGTTGAGAAGCTCGGCGTAGAGGACGGCACTGCCGTTACGTTCGACAAGGTTCTGGCAGTTGGCGAGGGTGCAGACCTGAAGGTCGGCGCACCGTATGTCGAGGGCGCTTCTGTTGCAGGCACGGTTGAGAAGACCGGAAAGCAGAAGAAGATCATCGTTTACAAGATGAAGCCGAAGAAGGGCTACCGCCGCAAGCAGGGCCACAGACAGCCCTACACCAAGGTAACCATCAGCGCGATCAACGCGTAAGATGACGACCGCCCGTTTTTTTACGACAGGCAGCCGCATCGACGGGGTTGAGGTTTCCGATCACGCAGGATATGCGGAGGAAGGAGCTGATATCGTGTGCGCGGCGGTTTCTGCCACACTGGATCTGACAAGCTGTCTGCTGTCCGACGTCATGGGTCTTGCAATTGAGACTGACGTCGATGCGGACAACGCGTGCATCCGCATGTTCCTCCCCAAAAAGCTGGACGAGGTGGATGAGGTTCAGGCACAGAACACAATGAGCGCCTTGATGCTGTATTTGATTAACCTTAAGGCGCGATATCAGGATTATATCGAAGTAATGGAGGTGTAAGTCATGCTTCAGATCAGCTTACAGTTTTTCGCTCATAAAAAGGGCGTAGGTTCCACTAAGAATGGCCGAGACTCTGAGTCCAAGAGACTTGGCGTCAAGCGTGCGGACGGTCAGGTTGTACCGGCAGGCAACATTCTGGTTCGCCAGCGCGGCACCCATATCCATCCGGGCGTAAATGTCGGCATCGGTTCGGATGACACCCTGTATGCAAAGGTTGCAGGCGTTGTTCGTTTTGAGCGCCGCGGCCGTGACCGCAAGCAGGTTTCTGTTTACGAGATCGAGCAGTAATTTCTTTGATCGAAGGGCACCTCGGACTATCGTCTGGGGTGCTTTTTTCAGGCTCTGGAAAGGGGTTTCGTATGCCACAGTTTATTGATACAGCGAAAATCTGGCTGCATGCCGGAAAGGGTGGAGATGGAAAGGTTTCGTTCCACCGTGAGAAATATATTGCCTCCGGCGGGCCGGATGGCGGTGACGGCGGACGCGGCGGCTCGATTATCTTCCAGGTAGATGACAATATGTCGACGCTGATGGATTTCCGCTACAAGAGAAAATATACCGCGCCTCCGGGAGAGCCGGGCGGTGCAAAGCGCTGCTCCGGCAAGGATGGCAAGGATTTGGTCATCCGTGTGCCGCGCGGCACGATTATACGCGATGCACAGTCCGGACAGGTCATTAAGGATATGTCGGATTCCGAACCGTTTGTCGCGGCGAAGGGCGGAAACGGCGGCTGGGGCAACACGCATTTTGCCACGCCGACGCGTCAGGCGCCGCGCTTTGCCAAGCCGGGTCTGCCGGGCATGGATTTAGAGGTACGTCTGGAGCTGAAGCTGCTGGCGGATGTCGGATTAGTCGGATTTCCAAATGTAGGCAAATCCACGCTGCTGTCCATGGCATCAGCTGCGCGCCCGAAAATCGCGAATTACCATTTTACGACACTGGTGCCCAATCTGGGCGTCGTGCGCATCGGTGACGGCGAGTCGTTTGTCATGGCAGATATCCCGGGCATCATCGAGGGCGCGTCGGAGGGCGCGGGTCTTGGCCATGACTTTCTGCGCCATATTGACCGCTGCCGTCTGTTGCTGCATATCGTGGATGCGGCGGGCAGCGAGGGGCGCGATCCGATCAGTGATCTGGAAAAGATCAACAGCGAGCTGGGACAATATTCCATTGATTTGGAGAGCCGCCCGCAGATTGTTGTCGCGAACAAGACCGACCTGTTGTATGACGACCGCAGCAATCTGGATGCCATTCGCGGTTGGGCGGAGCAGCACGGCTTTGCCTATGCGGAGATGTCCGCCGCGACCAATCAGGGCGTGCGCGAGCTGATGCTGCAAGCATGGCGCATGCTCGAAGAGCTGCCGCCGGTGCTGGTCTATGAGCCGGAATTCATTCCGGAGGTTGTCCAGAAGCCGGTGACAGAGGACGATATTGAAATCCGCAAGGTGGATGACTACTATGTCGTCGAGGGCGCGTGGATTGACCGTCTGTGTGGGTCGGTCAACTTTGATGACTACGAATCGCGCCAGTATCTCGACCGCCGCCTGCGGCAGGCCGGCGTTTTTGACCGGTTGGAGGAAATGGGCGTCAAGGACGGCGATTTTGTCGTCATGGGCGAGATGGAATTTGAATACGAGAAATAAAACGAATAATAAAACGACAGAGCCGGGATGCGGGTGCGCTTCCGGCTCTGTTTGCGTTGATTGTTTTACTTTTCCATATCGCGGTAGTTGTCGTATGCCTCCACCGCACCGACGGCGACCGCGCAGATCGGGAAGATGACCCAGCCCGGATGCCACAGGCCGAACATCATGCCCAGAACGAACACATAAAAAAGGGCGGCGATGGGAAACAAAATGGCGGAAAGGAGCGCGGAGAGCGATTTGCGCTTTGGCGCGTCCGAATCCGCCGGGGAACCGTCGGGATTCATGCCGAGCATGCGCATGCGCTGCTCGTAGCCGTCCTCCTGAATACCATAATAGATAAACAGCGCGACGCCGAATGCAATGGGGACAAAGAAGCACACACAGGTGATCGCGTCGTTGTGAAACCATTCGTCCGCCGCGCCGCCGAGGATGATGCCCGCGATACACAGCATGACGCCGCCCGCCATGGCGGCAGCGAACCGCTTGTGAAAGGCGCGGTATTCCTCTAAAAACGCATCGTTTTGTGCAGCATTCGGCATGTCATAGACCGGCTGCTCCTCCGGCTTGATGCCCAGCCCGGCGCGCAGCTCCTCCGCGCTGCCAACATCCGCCAGCACGATGCCGATTGCTTCTGACTCGTTTTTGCCGGAGGCCAGCAGATCATTGTACTTTTCCTCGAGATTTTCCAGCATTTCCGCCTGTAAGCGCAGCATTTCCGGTGTTTTGGGCAGAGTGGAGAACATCGCGTTGATGTAATTGCGGATTGTGTTCATGTCATTCCTTCCTGATAAATGCTTCCATCACGGTTTTGAGCACGACCCATTCATTACATTTTTCCAGATAAAACGCGCGTCCGGCAGGGGTGATGGTGTAATACGTGCGCCTGCGCCCATGGCTTTCTGTTCCCTGATAGGAGGAGACATAGCCCAGCCGCTCCAGACGGTTGAATGCGGAATACAGCGTGGTTTCGCGCATGGTGTATGCGCCGCCCGAACGCTGCTCAATGGTGCGCGAGATGGCGTAGCCGTAGGAGTCCCCTTCGGTCAGGATGCTGAGGATGAGCGCGTCATTGTAGCCGCGCATCACGTTACTGCTTAGCGGCATGCACATCCCTCCCTTAGAAAATTACTTCATCTGATGAGGTAATTATAGCACAACTACTCCATCAGATCAAGTAGTTGCGGGAAGATTCTTCCTTTTTTATCGCTGCACATAAGGCGTGCGCGCCCAGTCGCTTCCGGCTGCTTCGGGGACATGATACAGGTCGTCCGCGCGCAGCGTGAAATCCCACAGCCGCCGCGCATCGCCGGAAAGCTGTCTGGCCTGTGCCGGCTTCGTGATAACGGGCAGCGTGCAGCTGTGCTTCATCTGCCGCAGCACCTGCGCGCCGCGCGCGTCCATGGCGAGCACAGACGCATAGGCGGGCGGAAGCGCGGACAACTCGCGCGTCAGGCCGAGATAGGCGCACATCGTCAGACGGCGCACGCGGCTGAGCGGATGGCGGCGCGAGCGGGTGCGCTCCCACAGCGCGGAGAGAGAGGGGGCGGTCTGGCAGGCCGCGTAAAACCGGTGCTCCAGCCCCTCCGATACACCGGGCAGCGCGCGGATGTCCTCCGGCGTCAGCCGCCGCAGATAGGGCAGCACGGCAGGCTCCATATCCGCCCAGCTGTGGCGGCGTGCCGCTTCACAGCGCACCTGATTGCCGGGCAGACAGGACAGAGCCTGTGCGGTCTGTCCGGATGCGAACAGATCACGGATGTAGGAGGCGGAGGGGATGCCGTCCTGCGGCGCGCCGTCATGTGCGGCGCCGTGCCGGCGGATGGCGAGCGGCTGGATATGCGGCGCGTATTGCAGCAGCGCGCGGCAGTACTGCACGGCGAGCGCATCGTTGGGCGCGTCCAGCAGCGAAGCGGCGTCGGGGTACAGCTGCTGCGCGGCCTGTGACGCAGCCTGCGCGTAGCTGACGCCGGCGCGCAGACGGTCGGACAGCACGGCGGAAAATGCTTCACTGTTAAGGCAGCTGGCCAGCTGCATCAGCCGCGCCGCCGTGCCGCTCTCGCAGCCAAACGACAGGTGGGTGACGCAGCCGAGCGCGGCGGCCAGCTGTACGCCGCCGCGGGCAAAGCCCTCTGCTGAGCTGAGCGCGGTCTGGACCGGCAGCTCAAGCACAAGGTCAGGACCGCCCGCCTCCATCGCGCACTGTGCCCGCAGATGCTTATCCCACAAAGCCGGTTCGCCGCGCTGGACATAATTTCCACTCATCACGCTGACGACGGCGCAGTCGGGCAGCGCGCGGCGGATTTGCCCGATTTGATACGCATGGCCGGCATGAAATGGATTATATTCTGTAATGATAAGACAGATTTGCATATTTCCTCCAAAAAAATATGGAAAGTGGTTGAGAATTTTGAACGGTTGGTGTAAAATATGAATTATAAGTTTATTGTACTATTTTGGCGATATTCTTGCAATGTTATAAAATATGAATAAAGGAGATTGAGAGAAATGAATGTACTTGTTATCAATGCGGGCAGTTCATCGCTCAAGTACCAGTTGTTTAACATGGACACCAAGGAGGTTCTTGCAAAGGGCCTGTGTGAGCGCATCGGTATTGACGGCCGATTGACCCACACCAATCCCAATAAGACGGAGAAGTTCAGCGACAATATCCCGATGAAGGATCATGCCGATGCCATTCGTGCGGTTATCAACATTCTGGTTGATAAGGAGTGGGGCGTTATCAGCTCGATGTCGGAGATTGACGCGGTCGGCCATCGTGTTGTACATGGCGGCGAGTACTTTGCCGATTCCGTTCTCATCAATGATGATGTCATTAAGGCGATTGAGGCTTGTATCCCGCTCGCACCGCTGCACAATACCCCGAACCTGATCGGTATTGATGCCTGCAAGGACGTTATGGGCGAGGATATCCCGCAGGTTGCCGTATTTGATACCGCGTTCCATCAGTCCATGAAGCAGGAAAACTACATGTACGCGCTGCCGTACGAGTATTATGAGAAGTACAAGATCCGCCGTTACGGCTTCCACGGTACCTCGCATAAGTATGTTTCGCAGCAGGCCTCGGAAATGCTGGGCATTCCGATTGAGAACCTGCGCATTGTCACCTGCCATCTGGGTAATGGATCCTCCATCACTGCCATCAAGGGCGGCAAGTCGATGGATACCTCGATGGGCTTTACGCCGCTGGACGGCCTGCCGATGGGCACCCGCGCTGGCAATCTCGACCCGGCGATTATCTCCTTCCTGTGCGAGCATGAGGACAAGAGCGCAGAGGAGGTCATTGATATCCTCAACAAGAAGTCCGGCATGCTGGGTATTTCCGGCGTGTCCTCCGATTTCCGTGATTTGGATGCCGCGATCGAGGAGGGCAACGAGCGTGCAAAGCTGGCAAAGGATATGTTCATCCTGTCGGTTAAGAAGATCATCGGCTCGTATATCGCAGAGATGGGCGGCGTAGACGCCATCGTATTTACCGCAGGTGTCGGTGAGAATGACCGTTCGGTTCGCTGGGATGTTTGTGAGCATATGGAGTATCTCGGCATCAAGGTCGATCCGGACAAGAACAAGTATCGTGGCCGTCAGATGGATATTTCCGTCGATTACGCGCGCGTTCGCGTGCTGGTTATCCCGACCAATGAGGAGCTCGTCATTGCGGAGGACACCAAACGTCTGGTAGAGGCCGCACAGGACGCATAAGTATTGTACAGCAAAACGGGGCAGGATGTCGGTTCCTGCCCCGTTCTTTTGGTGTCAGTCGGATGAACCGGATGACGGCAGCTTGCCATAGAAGGTGAGCGCCCACAGGCCGGCCAGACCGACAATGGCAAAAATAATGCGGCTGAACACCGCACCCTGTCCGCCAAACAGCGCGCCGACCAGATCAAAGCCGAAGATGCCGATGCTGCCCCAATTGAGCGCGCCGATGATGATAAGCGTCAGGATACATCTATCCATAATGAAACCTCCTTTTCATGCTGTAGACAGTATGACCGCATTTATGACAATTATGCATGTGAAGCGCATATGACACTTGTGTTTCCGGCGCAACAACGGTATAATGTTAACGACTATGTCGATTCTTTTGGAAAAAAGGGGAACGGGTATGAACATTGATCTGCATACGCACACGGTGTATTCCTATGATGCAGAGCATGCCGCGCTGGCGGAGCATGTCCGCGCGGCGGCGGACAACGGAATAGAGGTACTCGGGTTTTCTGAGCATGCGGATTTTTTTTATCGGGACAGCCTGAAGGAGACGGATTTTGCGCCGGATACGGTGGATTTCGCGATGTATCAGGCGGAGGTCGAGCCGTTTCGCGACGGGCGCGCCATTGTACCGGATATGGAGGCGCAGCAGGCGGATATTGCCGCATGCCGCGCGGCATACGCGGGGAAAATACAGCTGCGCGCGGGTATTGAGCTAGGTCAGCCGCATGCCGCGCCGGATCTGGCGGACGCGCTGTTGGCGCAGTATCCGCTGGACTATGCCATCGGCTCGATTCATCATGCGTCGAGCGATATGGATTTGTATTTTTGTCGCTATGAAGCGCTGCATGCAGACGATGTGCTGGACGACTATTTTAACGAGATGGACGCGATGCTGCGCTATGGAAAATTTCAGATTTTAGGTCATATCGACTATCCGCTGCGCGTTATGAAGCTGCCGCACAACAGGCCGTCGCTGCGCGGCTATATGGAGCGGGTGGACGCGGTGCTGCGCCGCATCACCGAGCAGGGCATCGCGCTGGAATGCAATGCCAAGAGCTTATTCGGCTGGCAGCGGCAGGTCGGGCCGGAGGATTTTGTGCTCGCGCGCTATCGGGAGCTGGGCGGCGAGCTGGTGACGGTCGGCTCGGATTCCCACGCGCCGCGCTCGGTCGGCAGCGGCATCCCGCAGGCGCTGGATAAGCTGCGCGCGGCGGGCTTTCGCTATGTCACAGATTTTATTGAAAAAAAACCGATACAGCATAAGCTATAATAGAGGGGGAAAGGTATGAAACGAGCGGCGGTACAGGCGCATGCGAAAATCAATTTGACTCTGGATGTCACAGGCCGGCGGGACAACGGCTATCATGACGTATGCATGGTGATGCAGTCCATCGGCCTGCATGATGTTGTGACAATCCAAACGGGAACGGGAACAGGTGAGATCGTACTTCGTCTCTCATGTGAGGATTTGTCGATGCATGCGGACAATCTGGCCTATCGTGCGGCGTCGCTGTTTTTTCAGTACACGCAGACAGCATGCGACGGCATCGAGATTTCTATTCAAAAAAAGATTCCGATCGCCGCAGGGCTTGCCGGCGGCAGCACAAATGCAGCGGCGGTGCTTGTACTGCTCGACGCGTTATACGAGACAAATTTGGGACAGGACGCGCTGATGTCGCTCGGCCTGAAGCTTGGCGCGGATGTGCCGTTTTGCATTGCGGGCGGCACGATGCTGGCGCAGGGCATCGGCGAGCAGCTTACGCGCCTGCCGGACGCGCCGCAGACGCAGGTTCTGCTGTGCAGGCCGCCTGTCGCTGTATCCACGCCGGCGATCTATCGCGCAATTGACACGCTGGATATCGCTGTCCGGCCGGATACCGACGGAATGCTGCGCGCGCTGGGCGCAGATGTGCACGCGGTCGCGCAAATGCTGTGCAACGTCATGCAGCCGATCACGGCGTCCATGCACCCGGAGGTGGATACGATCTGTCAGACGATGTGCAGGCTCGGTGCGGCGGGCGCGATCATGAGCGGCTCCGGACCGACCTGCTTTGGCCTGTTTGACGGGGATGCGCGCATGGCGCGTGATGCGCTTCGGGCGCAGTATGAGGAGACATATTTGACGGAATTTTGTACCGCAGGGCAGGTTAGAATTTAACAGAAAAGGCAATACTTTCCATATCAGAACATTGATCTGGAGAGGAGCTCATTATGAAACAGCGAAACCGATATGGCCGCATTGAGCTGGCGATCGCACTGACGTTATTTTTTGTGCTGTGCTACGCGGCGTTTTGCGATACCGCGCAGCAGCAGCTGTCCGACGATGTGCTGCGGCTGCGTGTCGTCGCCAATTCCGATACGGAGGAGGATCAGCGCATCAAGCTTTATGTGCGCGACCGATTGCTTTCGGAGATACAGCCGCTGCAGCAGCAGGCGCATTCACGCGAACACATGCGTCAGCTGCTTCGCGCGCACATGCAACAGCTGACAAACGCCGCGCAGCAGGCAGTTTATGAGGGCGGCGGCACGCAGCGTGTGACGGCATCTCTTGCAACGGAGTGGTACCCAACGCGGCAATATGATACATTTGCGCTGCCCGCCGGGGAATATACCGGCTTGCAGGTTAAAATCGGCGCATCACAGGGACACAACTGGTGGTGTGTGCTCTATCCTGCGCTGTGCGTGGATGCGGCGGCGAAAAACGTGCTTTCAGCGGATGAGCAGGCGCTCGTCGAGCGGGATGGAGCGGTCTATGCGCTGCGGTTTCGCACGGCGGAGCTGCTGGGCGAGCTGCGAGAACTATGGAACGATTGACAGGGAGGCATCTGATGGAACAACGGGTGTTGAAGCAAAATAAGGCGGATTGGCTGCGGAGGCTAATGCTGCTGCTGTTTGTTGTGCAGCCATTGCTGGATGTACTGTCCTTTTGGCTCAATGAGGCGCAGCTGGGCAATGATGCCACATTGCTGCTGCGGTTTGCGATACTGTTCGGGACGGCGGCGCTGGGCTTTGCCTACAGCGCGCACAGACGGGTCTATATCGGCTTGTTTATCGCGGCGGGGCTGCTTGCTGTGGGGCATGTCATTGCGTGTACAGCCGCAGGGTATGACGCGCCGGTGCAGGATCTGACCAATTACATCCGCGTGATTCAGGTTCCGCTGTTTACGCTGTGCTTCATCACGTTTCTGCGCAGGACAGGAGAGGCGGGCTATCACATGATGGAATGTGGCTTTGCGGCGAATTTTGTCATTATCATCGCGGTCGAGCTGCTCAGCGCTGTGACCGGAACAAACCCGTATACATATCCCAACAAGGGCATTGGTCTGGTCGGCTGGTTTTATTTCGCCAATTCACAGAGCGCGGTGCTGTGTGCGCTGATTCCGGTTGTGCTGATGCTGGTCATCCGGCGGAAAAGGCTGCTGTCTGCGGCGGCGGTGACGGCAGTCGCATTCGGCGCGCTATATTTGTTTGCAACGCGGCTTAGCTATCTGGGTATTTTTGTGTGTGCCGTCGGGCTGGTGTTCGTCATGCTGCTGAGCAGGCGGCTGGACAAGCGCATGATGGCGCTGCCGCTTGCCGGCGCGGTTCTGTGCGGCGCGGGATTTTTTGTTTCCCCTACCTATCAGAATCAGCTCGCCCAGCAGCGCGTTGCGGAGGAGGCGCAGGCGGAGGCAGATGCGATCATCGCGCAAGGTGAAGCACAGTATGGCCAGACGGCAGAACAGCTGCCGGAGCAGATTTTATATCCGGTGTATGAGCAGTATGTCGGTGAGATGATGGAGCGGTTCGGCACGCAGCGCGTCATGGAGGCCTATGCGTACACGACCGATGTCACCGAGCTGAAGGACTGGCGCCGGATGAAGCTGCTGTACAATCGGTTTTTGCAGGAGGAGGCCGGGCCGCTGGCCAGACTGTTCGGCGTGGAATATGCGGACGAAACCTTTTCCGGCTTTAATTTTGATGTGGAGAATGATTTTCACGGCATCTATTATCTGTATGGCATAGTTGGTCTCGCGCTTTTTTTGCTTTTTTTGCTGTATTTTGTCTATCTCATCGCGCGCGCCCTGCTCGCGGATTTTTCGCGCTATATGACGCTGGAGGCGGGAGCATTCGGCGTGTCGCTTTGTATGCTCCTCGCGCATATCTACTGTACGGCAGGCGTGTTGCGGCGGCCAAACGCGTCGTTTTACCTGTCCGTCGTTTTGGCGGTTGTTTACTATTTTGTGAAAATCCGTTCGTATGACAAAGACAAATAAACGCGGGGCAGGAAGTCCCCCCATTTACGCCTGATTTCGCGGGAGATCAGGCGTCTTTTCTGCTTGTGTGCGCTTTATCACATCTTTATTTGTTTTTGCGTACAAAATGTGGTATTCTAAGAGCGCACAGGAAAGGGAGGAACGCGCCATGCTCGCATTGATCGCCGCATTTGCAAAAAACCGTGTTATTGGACGGGATGGACATATTCCATGGGATATTCCGGAAGATAAGCATCGGTTTCGTGATCTGACGATGGGTCAGGTTGTTGTGATGGGGCGGCACACCTATGAGGAGATCGGACGGCCGCTGCCGGGACGGGAAAACATCGTCGTCTCGCGCACGCGGGAATTTGACGGCTGCCGCACGGCGCGTTCACTGGCGCAAGCGCTGCGCATGGCGGATGGACGGGATGTGTTTGTATGCGGCGGCGCGCAGCTGTATCGAGAGGCGCTGCCGCTGGCGGATGTGCTGTATCTGACACATATCGATCGTGCCTATGACGGTGACACGCGGTTTCCAGCCTTCAATGTGGATGCCTATGAATGTATGCAGCATACCGAGGGAAGGGGAGATATCCCGTATACCTTTTTGACCTATCGGCGCAGAGAATGGACCTATGCGCAGGCGCGGGATTATATTGCGCATCTGACCGCCCAAAGAGGCATTGTACCGGGTCTTGAACCGCTGCAAATGCTGCTGCACCGGCTGGGAGACCCGCAGGATCGGTATCCGGTCGTGCATATTGCTGGGACCAATGGCAAGGGTTCCACATTGGCGATGATCGCGGCGATGCTGGGACAGAGCTACCGTGTAGGAACGTACAGCTCGCCTGCAGTGTTCTGCGAGAGAGAATGCTGGCGCGTTGCGGGAGAGATGATCTCCGAGGCGGATTACGCCTATTGGATGACGCGCATTCATGCGGTGTGCGCGCAGATGCTGGCGGAGGGCGAGCCTGTCCCGACGGCCTTTGAGCAAGAGACGGCGCTGGCATTTTGCGATATGGCAAGGCGTCGCGCACAGATTGCCGTGGTCGAATGCGGAATGGGCGGCGCGCAAGACGCGACCAATGTCGTCACGACAACCGCCGTCAACGTCATCACCGCAGTCGGTATGGATCATATGAAGTTTTTGGGTGACAGCATCGCGGATATCGCCCGCGCAAAGGGCGGCATCATTAAGCCGGGCGTCCCGGTCGTACTGCAGGGACAGAGCGCGGCGGTGGAGCGCGAGATTGCGGCGATTTGCGGGCAAACGGGCAGCGGCTGCACGCACGTGCGCGATGTGACGATACAGCGGGAGGACGCGCGCTCCGTTACGTTTTCCTATTGTGGGGAGACGTTTTCCGTCGGCCTGCCCGGCAGCTATCAGGCGGTCAACGCGGCGACGGCGATTGCGGCTGTGCGTCAGCTGCATGATTTCCCGCTCACGGCACAGGCGATGCGGGACGGACTGCGCGCCGTTCAGTGGCCGGGGCGGATGGAGCAGATTTGTGACCGTCCGGTGATCGTGCTGGACGGCGCGCACAATCCGGATGCAGCGGAGCGGCTGCGCGAGGCGGTACAGCGCCGGTTTGCGGGCAGACATATGGTGCATATTGTTGGCGTGCTGGCAGATAAGGATTTTACCGCAGTCGCGCGATGCATGGCGCCGCTGGCGGACGCGGTGTTTACCGTCACGCCACAGAGTGCGCGTGCCCTGTCTGCGGGCGCGCTGGCGGATTGTATGCGGCAGTTTTGCGACAGCGTCACTGTGGCGGACAGTGTCCCGCAGGCGCTGCGGCTGGCAAAGCAGGCGGCGGGCGCAGAAGGCGTGATTGTGGCATATGGGTCGCTGTCCTGGCTGCATGCGCTGCGCCAGGCGGTGGAGGAGGACACATGATACAGGCAATGGCACGTATCCAGCCGATTTTACAGCATGCGGTGTTTACCGCCGTGCTGGAGCAGCTGGAAAACTGGGAGCAGGATCGCATCTATTGCCGCCATGGACTGCCGCATCTATTGGATGTGGCGCGCATCGCGTCGCTGCGTGCAGACGACCAGCACATGGACTATCCGCGCGATGTGATTTATGCAGCGGCGCTGCTGCATGACATCGGTCGGCTGGCGCAGTATACGACGGGTGAACCGCATGCGCAGGCAGGCGTCCCGCTGGCGCGGCGAATTTTACAGGACACGGAGTTTACTGCGGAAGAACAGGACGCGATTTTACGCGCAGTGCGCGGGCACCAGACGGGGGAGACGGACGCGCTGACCAGGCTGATCTGTGAGGCGGATCATGCCTGCCGGCTGTGCTTCTGCTGCACGGCGAGGGGCAGTTGTAAATGGACGAAGGAACAGCGAAATCGTACGGTTTTGCTGTAATATGGAGGATACTTATCATGAAGATCGGTGGAAATGAGTTTGATACGGCGCATTGCTGCTATGTGATGGGCATTTTGAATGTGACGCCGGATTCCTTTTCGGACGGCGGAAGCTGGAATACGCGTGACGCTGCCCTGCGGCATGCGCAGCAGATGATTGCGGATGGCGCGGATATTTTGGATATCGGCGGCGAATCCACCCGTCCGGGCTATATAAAGCTGTCGGACGAGGAGGAGATCAGCCGTGTCGCACCGATCATCGAGGCGGTCAAACGGGAATTTGACATTCCGGTATCGGTGGACACCTATAAAAGCGCGGTCGCACGCGCGGCGCTGCAAGCGGGCGCGGATCTGGTCAATGACATCTGGGGTCTCAAATATGACCCGGATATGGCGAAGGTCATCGCACAGGCGGGCGTGCCGTGCTGTCTGATGCACAACCGTGAGCAGGCGGTCTATCGCGACTATCTGCCCGATGTGCTGGACGATCTGCGCGCATGCGTACAGCTTGCAAAGCAGGCTGGCATTGCGGACGACAGCATCGTGCTCGACCCGGGCATCGGATTTGGTAAGACGCTGGAGCACAATCTGATCCTGATGAACCATGTCGAGCTGCTGCACACGCTGGGTTATCCGATTTTGCTGGGAACGTCGCGCAAATCGATGATCGGAAAAACACTGGATTTGCCGGTCGATCAGCGGGAGGAAGGGACGATTGCGACAACGGTGATGGGCGTGATGAAGGGCTGTGCCTTTGTGCGCGTACACAATGTCAAGGGCAACCGTCGCGCCGTAGATATGACGCAGGCGATTTTGCGCGCCGGAGGAGAGACCAATGGATGAAATTCGCATCAAAGGGTTGGAGGTGTACGCGTATCACGGCGTGTTCCCGGAGGAGACCCGACTGGGACAGAAATTTGTGGTGCATGCCACACTGTTTGCCGATCTGCGCCCGGCGGGGCTACACGATGATCTGAGCAAATCCATGGACTACAGCGCGGTTTGTGCGGAGATCCAGCGGTTTTTGACGCAAAATACCTTCAAGCTGCTGGAAACGGCGGCGGAACAGCTCGCGCGGCATCTGCTGCACACGCTGCCGCTGTTGGAGCGCGTCAAGCTGGAAATCGAAAAGCCGTGGGCGCCCATCGGTCTGCCGCTGGACACGGCGTCCGTGTGCGTTACGCGCGGCTGGCATACGGCCTATATCGCACTCGGCTCCAATATGGGCGACACGAGGGGCTATCTGGACGGCGCGGTGCAGGCGCTGCGGGAGGACGCGGATATGCGCGTGCTGTCCGTCTCTGATTACATCGTGACCGCGCCGTATGGCGGTGTTGAACAGGATGATTTCCTCAACGGCTGTCTGTGTGTGCGCACACTGCTGCCGCCGCATGCACTGCTCACACGTCTGCATGAGATCGAACAGGCTGCCGGACGGGAGCGGCTGGTGCATTGGGGGCCGCGCACGCTGGATCTGGATATCCTGTTTTATGACGACCAGATCATTGCGGATAATGTGCTGCACGTGCCGCACCCTGAAATTCCCAAGCGGGAATTTGTGCTGCGTCCGCTCGTGCAGATCGCGCCGTATATGGTGCATCCGGTGTACCGCAGGACGATGACCGAGCTGCTGAAGATGTTGACTTTATCAGATTAGTCAGATATAATAATGTTATTCTTAGAAACGGAGGATACGAGAAATGAAAAGAAAACAGGCGATTGCGCTGTTGCTTGCGGGCGGTCTGGTGAGCGCAATGCTGCCGGGCGCGCTGGCCGCGGATGAGGTGACAGACGAGACGGAGACTGCCGCTGTGGTCGAAGCGGAGGATATGGAAATTCCGGAGGCAATCGCGGTCGAAGCCGAGGAGACGCAGGCAGATGCGCACAAGCTGGCGACCAGCGGTAAATGCGGTGCGAATCTGACGTGGAAGCTGGATGGAAACGGCACGCTCACCATCAGCGGAAGCGGCGCGATGTATGATTACACGTATTTTCAGGGCGACACGGGAACCAATTACCGCTATTCCCCGTGGGGCGACAATCCGAGCAGCAGCCAGGCGAGTACGCGGGTCAAAAATATCATCGTGGAGCCGGGCGTTACGCGCATCGGCGTCGGCGCATTTTCACTGCTGTCCAACCTGCAGCGTGTCATCGTGGCACCCACTGTGACCGAGGTGAGGGAGGCGGCGTTTGCGGATTCTTCGCTGACCAGCATTGTATTTCAGGGCGGCCTGTGCACGCTGGGCGACTTCTGCTTTGTGGACTGTCATTCGTTGGCAAGCGTCACGCTGCCCTCGACGCTTAAAACGGTCGAAGAGTCCTGCTTCCGCCGCTGTAAGGTATTGACTGATGTCTATTACACCGGAACCGAGCAGCAGTGGAATGCAATCGATTTCCAGTATAAAGGCGATTGCTGGGACGAAACACCGAGCAAGACTGTTCATTGTAATCACACGCTGAACACGCTGGAAGCGTTTTCGGATGTCAAGGAGAGCGACTGGTTCTATAAAAATAACGCGGTTTCGTTTGTATATACGAGCGGTCTGATGAGCGGCGACGGCATGGGTCGGTTTAAGCCTACCAGCACGATGACGCGTGCGGAGCTTGTACAGGTCATGTACAATCACGCGGGCAAGCCGCAGGTCTCCGGCAGTGCAATGTTTCGCGATGTGTCCAGCTCCAAGTGGTATTATAATGCCGTGCAGTGGGCCGGGAAAAACGGCGTCGTTACAGGCGTAGGCAACGACTGCTTTGACCCGACTGGTAAGATCACGCGTGAACAGCTTGCCGTGATTATCATGCGTTACGTCAATGCGAGCGGCGGGACGGCATCGCTCTCGAAATTCCCGGACGCGGGCAGCGTTTCCAGCTGGGCGACAGGTGCTGTCGGCTGGGCGGTGGACAACGGCGTGATCTCCGGCACGCTGGAGGGCGGCGTCTGCTATCTGAGACCGCGCAACAGCGCAACGCGCGCAGAGGCGGCGACGATGCTCATGAACTATTTCTCAAAGCATTCATAACATAATCAAAACCGCACGCGGGGAAGCGTTCCCTGCGTGCGGTTTTTTCAAGTATGCGATTTTTATTCGTCATCCCACGTATACCTGCGGCGGTTGGGATTGGATAGCTCCCTTGCCACATCGGAATTAGGGTCGATCGGGTTGCCAAAGGCGTCAGTGTTGTCGTTTTGATGGTGGACGAATGGAATGAGACGGTTGGCCATTTTGCCGCGTCCGTTCCCGCGCTGCTTGACATAAAAATATCCGATGACGGAAAAAGTGACTGCGCCGATAAAATTGACCAACAGGTCCTTCATGGTGTCGATCAGGCCGATATCCAAATAGCCGCCATAGCGCGCCATCCAGTCCTCTCCGTTGACGACGAGCGATTCGACGGTCAGTCGGACGGGAGAGTTGGTCTGATAGAGATCCAGCGCGGTCGAGCTGATGGAGGGAATGAAAAAGTCCTTTTGCATATCTGTGTGGAAAAAACAGTCCATTGAAAACTCAAAAAATTCCCACAGTACACCAATGGTCATGGAAAAGCAAAACGCGACGACAGCGACAAACAGCGGCGATAGCTTGACAAGAAACCGGTCGCTGCGGTTGAAAAGATCCACAAGAGAAAAACCGATAGCCGCCATAAGAAAACCGTTCGTCGTGTGCAGCATGGTGTCCCACATCGGTACTTTTTGATAAAATGCGCCGACCTCACCGAGAATTTCTGCGGCGAAGATAAACAGCATAATGGCGCCATCTAAAAACGGTGACATTATGACCCCAATGCGCTTGCTGATCATACGCGGCAGGCCGAGCAGGCACAGCGACAGAATACAAGTAAACGTATTTTCATAGTCGCCCTGAAAAAAACGGCGCAGCCCGATGGCAATAATGATAGCGGACAGCAGCCCGCTGAGAATCAATTCCTTTTTTCTGGTCTGTGACATGATGTACTCCCGTTACTCCATTTCCCGGCCGTCCAATGCGGCAATGGCATATTCCAGCGCGAGCTTCAGCTTGGCACAGGCCTGCTCGTCAGATTTATTGGCGTCAATACGGGTGATGAAGTCGCGTGTCACAATGCCGCGCAGGCCATCGTCATGCCGGTAGCGGAAGAGATCCAGTTGTTCCGTGGATTCGTCTGTCACGCGGACGGAGAAGCAGACGGATTCCAGCGATTGCGTCAGCGCGCGGATGTTGGGCTGATACATGCGTGTACCGATCAGGTGGACATGACAGCAGGTGCGCTTTGGCTCCTCCGGCAACAGCGGCAGCAGCGATTCGGCGAGCGCCGCGTCATCACGCAGACCGGTCAGCGGCACACGGATATCGCGAAATTCCAGCGCGCCGGATGGATAAGCAGTCAAAGCGACGTCCCGCTTTGCGATGTGGCCGGCCAGATAGCCACCCAAAGCCGTCTCATTGGATGCCGTTGCGGAAAAACAGCCGGGGCAGGCCACTGCCGTTACGCCGATGTGCACCATGCCGCTCGGATGATGATTGTGCCCGAGCGCGATGTAATCAAAGCTGCTGCTTTGCACATCCGCTTCGGAGATGGAATTGTAGCCGCCGGAGCCACCCAGTTCGCCGTGAACGAGACAGATGTTAATCTGATCGTGTCGCAGCGAAGCGAGCAGCGGGATCGCAGCGCGGTTGTCCTGAAACGCAGCGCCCCATATGACTGTTTCGCCGTCCGACAGCGCATATGGCTCGAGTGTGCGTCCGGTAAACACATGGACGTTGTCCGGCAATTTTTGCGCATAGGGGCTTTCGGCGTGGAAATAGTCGTGGTTGCCAGGCGAAATGAATACCGGACAGGGGCACTGCGCCAATATCGCAAAGACGGCGGATGCGATCTGCGGCCGGACTGTCGGCGTGTCAAATAAATCACCGGCGATCAGTAGCGCATCGGTCCTCATGGCGGCGCATTGTACGGCAAGTGCCTGTAACGCCTGTAATTGCAGCCGAATCGCCTGCGATGCGCGGTCGGGCGGTAAAAATTCGAAGCGTGCGCCGATGTGAAAATCGGCTGTATGAATGATATGGGACATAAAATCCTGCCTCACAATTCTTGAGATATTTGTTGCTGCCGTCAGTCTGTCATGAGCTGTTCCATCTCGGAAATCAACTCGTCAAACAGGCCGAGCGCCTGCGTGATGGGCTGCGGAGACGCCATATCCACACCCGCGCCGCGCAGCAGCGTGATGGGGTCTGCGGAGCAGCCGCTGGACAGGAAACGCAGATAATCCGCCACAGCCGGCTCGCCCTGCTCCAAAATACGGCGGGACAGCGCAATTGCCGCGGAGTAGCCGGTGGCATACTGATAGACGTAAAAATTATAATAAAAATGCGGAATACGCGCCCATTCGACATCAATTTCGCTGTCGATGACGATGTCGTCGCCAAAGTATAGCTTGTTGAGCGAATGGTACAGCGCGTTGAGATCCGCTGCGGTCAGGCTCTCGCCTGCGGCGTTGCGACGGTTGATCTCCAGCTCAAATTCCGCAAACATCGTCTGACGGTACAGCGTCGTGCGGAACTGCTCGAGGAAATAATTGATGAGATACGCGCGTCGGCGTTTATCTGTCGTCGTGCGCAGCAGGTGCTGCATAAGCAGCGCCTCGTTGCAGGTAGAAGCCACCTCCGCGACAAAAATACTGTAGTCGGCATAGATAACCGGCTGGGTGCGGTTGGACAGATAGGAATGGATGGCATGACCCATCTCATGCGCGAGTGTAAACATGCTGTCCAGCGTGCCGGAATAATTGAGCAGGACATACGGGTGGGTGCGCAGGCCAGCGGAATACGCGCCGGAGCACTTGCCGACGTTTTCATACACGTCAATCCAGCGGTTGTCATAGCCCTCCTGCAAAATGGCGCGGTA
Organism: uncultured Butyricicoccus sp.; assembly: GCA_964513445.1. GTDB lineage: Bacteria > Bacillota > Clostridia > Oscillospirales > Butyricicoccaceae > Butyricicoccus_A. The sequence continues at coordinate 23,103 of CAZEMM010000020.1, forward strand.
GGCATCGCCCATCGGCGCAAGCGCGTCATAGACCGTCTGCTTTGCCTCCTCAAAGGGGATGCTGACGTCGATATCCGAGACGATCGGCGTGTACAGGTCGTACATGTGCAGTTCATCCACACCGAGCAGCTTTTTGCGCAGCGCGGTATAGCGATACATCGGCTGCATATTCTGGTGTACAGCTTCGATCAGGTTGTGATAGACCTCGACCGGGACATGGTTGCCGTCCAGCGCCGCCTGCAATGCGGAATCATAATGCCGAGCGTCCGCATGAAATTTCAGCTGCTTGACCTGCGCGGACAGGATGGCCGCCGCGGTATTGCGAAATGCGTCATATACGCTGTACAGCGACTGAAAGGCGGACTTGCGCAGCGTGCGATCTGCGCTGTGCATCAGCGGGATATAGGTGCCGTGCGTGACGGGGTGGGCGCTGCCGTTGCTGTCCGTCGCATCGGGGAACCTGAGGTCAGCGTCGCTGAACATGGAATAAATGGTGTCCGGCGACTGGCTGATCTCACCTGCCGCGGCCAGCAGCTTTTCCTCCGCGTCGGATAGAATATGGGCGCGCTTGTCGCGGATGCGCGTCAGATGCAGACGATAGGTTTCCAACGCCGGCTGTTCGCGGTAAAAGCGTTCCAGCGTGTCATCCGGTATAGCGAGCAGCTCAGGCGTTTCAAAAGAGCTTGCCGCATCCAGCTCGACCATCGCGCGCATCGCCTGCGCCGCCATCGCCTGATAGGTCGGATTGGTTGTGTCCTCATCGCTCTTGCGCTGTGCATAGCCGTATAACGCGTCAAACAGGACGCTGATCTGCTCGCCGAACCGAATGTAATCCAGCAGCGTCTGTGCGCTTTCACCCAGCTTGCCGTGATAGGACACGATTTTTTGCGGCAGCGCCTTGGCCTTTTCAAGGTCTGCCTGCCACAATTCGTCCGAGGCATAGACATCCTCGATGGCCCATGTGTATTTTGGATCCACCTCACTGCGGGACGGAATTTTCTTGCTCATACAGGTACCTCCTGTGAAATTTCAGATATCACCAGTATAGCACGAAACCATGTTTTTTTCTCGTGTTTTTGAGAAAATCTCGCGCTGTGGGCAGAAAAAACACGCTGTACGGGAAGCACAGCGTGTCAGTTCGGTTCAATCGGTTATATGCGGCGCAATCAGAACGCGCACTTCTTCTCAATATAATCCTTAACCTCTTCGATCGGCAGACGAATCTGCTCCATGGTATCGCGGTCGCGGATGGTGACGCAGCCGTCATTTTCCGTTTCAAAGTCAACGGTAATGCACATCGGCGTGCCGATTTCATCCTCGCGGCGGTAACGCTTGCCGATGGAGCCGGCCTCGTCGTAGTCAACCATGAAGTACCTGGACAGATCCTCATAAATTGGCATGGCCTTGTCATGCAGCTTTTTGGACAGCGGCAGGACAGCTGCCTTATACGGTGCGAGCACCGGATGCAGACGCAGTACGACGCGCACGTCGTCATTGCCCTTCTTATCCTGACCGACAACCTCTTCATCATAAGCATCGCACAGGAAGGCCAGCGCGACACGGTCAGCGCCGAGCGACGGCTCAATGACATACGGGATATACTTTTCGCCCGCCTCCTGATCGAAATATTCCATCGAAACGCCGGAGGTCTTCTGGTGCTGCGTCAGGTCGAAATCGGTGCGGTCTGCGATGCCCCACAGCTCGCCCCAGCCAAACGGGAACAGGAACTCAATATCCGTCGTTGCATTGGAATAATGCGACAGCTCCTCCTTCTCATGGTCGCGCAGACGCATATTTTCTTCCTTCAGGCCAAGGCTGAGCAGGAAGCTTTTGCATGCGTCCTTCCAGTAGGCAAACCACTCAAGGTCGGTGCCCGGCTTGCAGAAGAACTCCAGCTCCATCTGCTCAAATTCACGTGTACGGAACGTAAAGTTGCCCGGCGTGATCTCATTGCGGAAGGATTTGCCGACCTGTGCCACGCCGAACGGAATCTTACGGCGTGTGGTGCGCTGTACATTCTGGAAGTTGACAAAGATGCCCTGTGCGGTCTCCGGACGCAGGAACAGCTCGCTCTTTGCGTTTTCCGTGACACCCTGGAACGTCTTAAACATCAGGTTAAACTGACGGATATCGGTAAAATTATGGCCGCCGCAGTCCGGGCATGCGATGTTGTGCTCGACGATGTAATCCATCATCTGCTGGTTGCTCCAGCCCGCCGGATTTTCACCGGTGGCATCCTCAATCAGCTGATCGGCGCGATGACGGGTATGACAGTCCTTGCAGTCCATCAGCGGGTCAGAAAAGCCGCCGACATGACCGGATGCAACCCAGGTCATCGGGTTCATCAGGATCGCAGAATCCAGACCGACATTCCACGGAGATTCCTGTATAAATTTCTTTCTCCATGCATTTTTGACGTTATTTTTGAATTCTACACCAAGCGGACCGTAATCCCAGGTGTTTGCAAGGCCGCCATAGATTTCGGATCCGCTGTAAACAAAGCCGCGACCCTTGCACAGCGCAACGATTTTGTCCATTGTCTTTTCGGTGTTTTTCATCATGTTTAAAATTCTCCTTGATGACGCATATGGCTTATGCGTGCGAAATTTAGCCAGAACAACTTGACTATGCTCCCATTATAGCGTATAATAATTAAATGTCAAGCACATTTCACATATTTTGGAAAACATCTGTGCATCAGATGCGGACAAAAAATATCATATTTCCGGGTGTAGCGCAGATGGTAGCGCGCCTGCTTTGGGAGCAGGATGCCGCAGGTTCAAATCCTGTCACTCGGACCAAAAATCGCATAAAAACCGCCTTTTTGGCGGTTTTTATGCATTAAAAGTTAATTCACATTCCCTGCGTCAGAACCTTAAAATACGACCTCACCTCGGCACTTTGCGCTGCCGCCTATTCTTTGTTTATTGCGGCGCAATGCCTGCGGATTTTACATCAACATGAAACTGATAGGAGGGTTCGGCTATGACTACTACAGTGTGGAGATCCATTGTCGTATTTTTGATATCTATTATGCCTTTGGTGGAAAGCAAAGGTGCCATCGTGCTTGCACGATTGTGGCATTTACCACTGTGGCTGTCGGGCACACTCTGTGCCATAGGTTCTTACATACCGGTGCCGATCCTGTTGTATCATAAACAGATCAACCACAAGAAACTGACCAAAAAGCTCTTCAAAATTCCTGAATCCGTGCAGAAGTATATTGAGCGCTACGGCTGTTGGGCGCTGCTGTTCGGCATCGCGATCCCCTTCACTGGTTTAGGCTGCTGGGTGGGAGCGCTCATTGCCCGCACCTCGCACATGGACAAGCTCCGCGCGGCGGTGTGCATTTTTATCGGAAATTTGATCGCCATCATTCTCTTAACGGGTTGTGTCCACGGTGTGTTGACCGCTGTCGAGCATCTGATGGGCCTGGCGTAAAGCAGACGGCGAAATTTTAGGCAATAACTGCTGCACAGCGGTCATATTCACTCTGTCGAAAAAGTGAAATTTCATAGCATATGATGCAGGGATTTCATCATGAGCTGCCGAGTTTTTGACAGGCCGGGCCAAAAATAAGGGCGTGGGGAAAATGCTTCCCCATGCCCTCAATTTCATTATCAAGAATTTTTTATGTTTTCGCAATACCGCATCAATACTGCCGCAACTTCGGCTCTGGTGGACAAACCCTGAGGGTCAAGCGTCTTATTGCCCTTACCTTCAATGATGCCGTTCGTCGTCATCCAGCACATGGCCTCATACGCCCAATCGCTGATCTTATCCATGTCATTGAAATCCATGAGGGATGTCCGATCCCCTGTGAGACCGCTGTTCAAGGTCTGCTCATAGCGGTAGAGCATAGCCGCGAGCTGTTCCCGTGTGATAGGATCATTGGGACCGAATTTGCCGTTGCCGTAGCCTAAAGCCACGCCCGCAGAAGTGGCCCAACGAACGCCTTCGGTGTACCAGACGCCTTCCGCCACGTCATCATACGGAAGGGCATAGTTGACCGCCGGACTGCCCGCCTGCCGCCAGAGGACAACGGCAATCATAGCACGGCTGGTATCCATTTCGGGAGCGAAGGTGGTTGCCGAGGTGCCGATCATCAAACCCTCTTCCAGGCAGAAATGAACTCCGTCATGATACCATGCGGTAGGAACGGCGTCGGAAAAGGCGGCGATGGGGCAGGTATTGTCTCTGGGGCAACCGGACATGGCGTTGCGCTTCCGGAATCTGGCTTCGATGGTGTAATCCTTGCTGACTGTCTCAAAGGTGTACGCGCTCACTGCTCCCATGCTCGCGCCGTCCACCAGCACGTCAGCCACCTCATAGCCCGCATCGGGCGTGATAGTAAAGACCGCATTGTTACTGCTGCGGACGCTGACATTGCCGCTGGGATCGATAGAGCCGCCATTCCCCGCAGAGGCGGCAATGGTATAATAGGTCGCAGCGGCGGTGACAGTGACAGTGAGCGTCACCGTAACAGTATTGTAGTTGGCCGGATCGGTTGGAGTGAAGGTGGCGGAGAAGGCGTGTTCGCCCGCCTTGCCCACGCTGGTGCCTGGCGCGTCCCAGTTCCAGCCGTCGGGCAGAGGCACATCGTTCAGCGTCTGTCCCTCAGTGGCGGTCAAATTTGCGGGAACGGTGTAAGCAGGCGTGGCCTTGATGATGTTAAACGTCGTCGTAATCGTGCCGCTGTAGTTGCCGATACCCGTAACTGTCACCGTTGCGGTACCGACGTTTGTGTTGTTGCTGTATGTAACCGTATATTCCGTGCCTTTTTCAAGCGTTGTTTCGCCGTCTTTAACCGTCACGACCGGCGTAATTGCGCTGCCCGTGTAGGTTTGGTCGGGAATCTCGTCAATGACTGCGCTTGATGCAACATTCGAATACGGATCTTCGCTCGTTCCGGTGCCCGATAGGAAGACCACAGATGGCAGATCGAGGTAAAATGCGGGCCGCACGCCTTTGGCGCCATTCGCAAAGTTACCTTTTCCCCCAACCGATCCCTTATTGGTGACACAGTTGACGGAGTTATCTTCTGTGTTGCTGGGAGTACGGAGCCAGTTACCTAAATAGGTTTTACCATAATAATAATAATCACCCAAGGTGACACAATTTGCGTACACATTATATAGCTGCTGTACGTCAAGCAAAAATACCGTATCGGTCACATTTTCATAATACGCCGTCGAATAATTCTGGACGATGCTGTTAATGTTTTCGCCATCACGGTAAACCTCTGTTCCGCCGATTTTTATTCCCTCGATCGCGTCGCACTCCGCAAGCAGGGATTTTTGCGTCACCGGTTTCATCGCCGCTTTTGCGGCGTCATCGAAATCCGACAAAAATCCCGGGGTTGACTCAACGGCGTGTTGCCGCAGGTATACTCGACTTCTCCGTGACCTGCCGAGGAATTGAGCCAGTCGCGAATATTGCTGTCGCCCCAATAGTTCGAGCCTCCACCTGTGCGCTCTCTGCCGCGTCCGTGCGAGCCTATCGTAATTTGGCCCTCCTTATCGTATGCCCTTTGGCATATCTCTTTGTCCGCGAGCATCAGCGGCAGATAGCCGTCCCGGTACTCCGTCACCGTGTCAGTCGAGTCGGTAATCGGGTTGCCGTTTGCGTCGTAGCCGCTGATCTTCTCGAACGCCACGCACCGCCAGAGGATAGGCTCATCCGTACCGTCACCATTAATGTTAAAATTCCCCATTTATGACGCCTAAAGATTGGGAAGAAGTCACAGCGATCAAAAAGACCATACTGGGTAATGGCAACATTTGCGTTATAGTTGCTTCTTTCCTACACGATGCGCCCATTATTTATCCTCCTATCATCACGCCGATATATCCGTGCAAAATAATCCTTATCACGCCGCATACAACGAGATGCCCTATGTAATACAGGTAGAAGAACCACTTCATCCCCTTCCATTCGCCCCGTTCACCGTTATATGACTTCCAAAGCGGAACGGCAAGGATAACGAAAAGCTGGATGATTCCGTAGAGCTTGTCGATAAAGAGGAAATAGATCAGCGCATACATTGCGACATAGAGCATCATTTCGCGCGTCTGCTTTCGCATATCTCCTCTGTGCTGCTCAATCCCTACGATTGCCAGTACCGCGATGCAGCTCCAGTCGGACGGGAATGTGACGGCGCATATTCCCACAATCAATAAAACCTTCTGCCACTGCTTCAGCGCGTTTTGATTGGCGATCCATATGGCCACGACGCCCCACGCCAGCGGCCACATCACACTCGTTTGATTGAAAACCGAGGTTTGAAACGGCACAAACGGGATACCGAACGCAAAGTTGTACGCAAAATGCGCCGCTATGGAAAACGCGAACAGCCGCATCGCGTATTTTTTGATGTTTCGCGTGTGATGGTATCCTTCGGCGATGAAGAACCAGAAAACCGGCGCGGCAATTCTGCCGATGATATGCGCCAGCATAAAGTACCACTCACGCGGATAACCGGGCATGATAACGGAGACCAGGTGGTCAAGCGTCATTGCCGCAAGCGCTATGAGCTTAATCTGATTGGAATTCAGACCTTTCCGTATTTTTAATGCTTTTTCCATCTTTCTCTTTACTCCTTTACAAATCCCTTTTTCCTTTTGGCTTTCGCTCCGGCAGATCCTCGTACATCGCCCGAAATAATTCGGTCAGATATTCTTTGCTGTCCCCCTCATCCACCAGCAGCATTTCCTTATAAAACTCTTCTGACTTTTAATGCTTTCAGATATTGCTTCTGTTCATCCGTGATCCGGCGGCTTTCCACATTTGCCGACAGAATGCATGATTCCTTCTCGCCGGTCACGCCGAACAAAGAACATAGCGACTGAAACTCAATTTGAAATGCCCTTGCAAGAGCTTCATCCGTCAGGTCGGCATAGCCTGTGTTTGCCATGACCGCCAGCCCCAGGGTAAACACGGTCATCTCTTTATGAAACCGTCCGCATATTTCCTCGTCCCAGCCGAATCTCTCATGAAGCAGATCCAGTATCCGGGGAATTGTTACATCGTCAACCTCTTTGCCTCTTTTCCCATCCTCAAGATAGAGATAGCGGAAAAGCTGCTTTTCCTTTTTTGCAAACCCTACAAACCCCATCCCGT
>CAZEMM010000021.1:0-29733 GCA_964513445.1 uncultured Butyricicoccus sp.
AATATAACTTTGGGGCCAGATTCTTCGTCTGACCCCAACATTTATTATAGAACCTCAAATTATATATGTTTTCTCCGCCGCATTTGGTATAATAGCAATGGTATTTTACTCAATTTTACCCAGGTTGGAGGCGAGCGTTATGACCGCTGAACACAGCAATATACCCACATCCCTGCACCAGACGCTGCTGGAGCTGACTGAGCAGGCGTGTTCACTCGATGCGCTGATGCGCGCGCTGCGCGCGCGCGGTGTCCACATCAGCCGCAAGCAGGCGGTGCAGGCATTGGAGAAACTGACCGAGAGCGGCGAACGACTGTGTGTACGCGGCGGCCGCTACGGCCCGCCGGAGGCGTTCGGCTATATATCCGGCACATTCTGCGCCAGCGGACGCGGCTTTGCCTTCGTCAGCCCGCTGCATAAGGACGGCGAGGATGTCTTTATCCCGCCGCACCGCGGCGGCGGCGCATGGCACGGCGACCGCGTGCTTGTACAGCTGTCGCAGTCCACGCGGCGCATCCGCGGGCGCGGCAATATCGAGCGCGAAAAGCGCGAGGGCGAGGTCGTGCGCATCCTGTCGCAGGCAAGCGGCGAGCTGACCGGCGTCATCGACACGCGCGGCAAAATAACGATATTCCGCGCGCTGGGCGGCAAGCTGCCGGATATCGTCATCAGCAAGAAGCATATCGGCGAGGCCAAGCCGGGCGACCGCGTGGCCGTGAAGGTATTATTCCGCGGCAACGACAAATATATGCCGCAGGGCATTGTCACGCGCGTATTCGGCCCCAATCAATCGCTGGATGCCGCAGCCGCGTCCATCCTGTACGAAAACGGTATTTTTGCCGCGTTTCCGGAGGATGTGCTCGCGCAGGCGGACACGATCACGCCGTTTGTCACGGAGAGGGACTGCGCCGGCAGGCTTGATCTGCGCGAGATGCAAATTTTCACCATTGACGGAGACACGTCCAAGGATTTTGACGACGCGGTCTCGCTGGAGCGTCTGCCGAACGGCTGCTTCCGGCTGGGCGTGCACATCGCGGACGTCTCGCATTATGTGACGCCGGATTCCCCGCTTGACCAGGAGGCATTCCGCCGCGGCACATCGGTCTATTATGCCGATAAGGTCATCCCGATGCTGCCGGAAAAGCTGTCCAATGGCATCTGTTCGCTCAATCCCAACGTTGACCGTCTCGCCTTTACCGCGTTTGTCGAGCTGGATGCGGACGGCACGCGCCATGCCGCGACGTTCCACCATTCCGTCATCCGCTCGTGCGCACGGCTGACCTACAGCGGCGTCAACCGGCTGTTTGCGGGCGATGCGCAGGCGCAGGAGCAGCTGCGGGCGGTCGCGCAGACGCTGCACGCCATGAACACACTGGCACACGCGCTGCGCGATTTCCGGATGCGGCGCGGCGCGCTCGAGCTGGATATCCCCGAGCCGGTCATTCTGTGCGGCGCGGGCGGGCGAGCGGTCGGCGTAGAACGGCGCGACCGCGGCGACGCGGAGCGGCTGATTGAGGAATTCATGCTGGTTGCAAACGAGGCGGTCGCACAGACGCTGTACAAGCAGCAGATGTCCGCCGTCTATCGCGTGCATGAGAATCCCGATCCCGACAAGCTGCGCGCCTTTGCGCAGCAGGCTCGGCTGTTTGGTTATCGCCTGCGCGAAAAAGACCTGTCGGACACGCACGCCCTACAGGATATACTGGACAAGGCGCGCAAGATTCCTGAACAGCAGGCGCTGCCGACCATGCTGCTGCGCGCGCTGGCCCGTGCGCGCTATGCGCCCGACTGTCTCGGTCATTACGGCTTAGCCGCGCGCTATTACCTGCACTTTACCTCCCCCATCCGACGCTACCCCGACCTGGTCGTGCACCGCATGCTGACCCGCCTGCTGGCGGGCGAGCCGCATAACCGCGTGACAGCGGCGCTGTGCGAGGCGGCGGCGCTGCAATCCACCGAGCGCGAACAGGCAGCGGACACCGCCGAGCGCGACATTGAAAAGCTATACATGGCAGATTACCTGTCGCAGTTCATCGGCGATACGTTTGAGGGCATGATCTCCAGCATTACCAGCTTCGGCATCTATGTCCAGCTGGACAATCTGATCGAGGGCATGGTGCGGCTGGACAGCATGAAAAACGACCGGTTTGAATTTGATCCGGAGCGCATCACGCTGCACGGCAAACGCACCGGCATCCACTATCATCTTGGCATGCGCGTGCGCGTCAAGCTGGTCAACGCGTCGTGCGTCACCGGTTTGATCGACTTCGTGTTCCCGGAGGAGGGGGATGCTGCCACCGGCGACTGAGACTGCATGGTGCAAGCAAAAGCAGGCGCCCGCATTGGACGCCTGCTTTTCTATTATTCTGTATGCTTCTGTTATTCATCCGATTCCGCGGTCAAGTCAACATCGTCATAGATATAATCCTGCAAGTGCTGCGCCACCGTTTCATTGTTGAACGTGACGACCGACATGCCGGAATCCGTTGTGTCATACGCCCATTCTCCGTCGAGCGGCAGGCGCACATGCTCCATCTTCGGAATGCCATGCATCAGCGTGTACAGGCCCATATACCAGAAATCGCCCTTGCTCATCGATGAGGTGATATTCGGCATGACGCCGTGCACAAATTTGAGCATATTCTTCGGACTGCTCGTTGCCTGAGAGAATAACGCGTTGAGCATGACGGACTGACGCTCGGTACGTCCCCAGTCACCGCCCGTGTTGTACCGGATGCGTCCATATGCGACCGCCTGTACGCCGTTCATATGCTGCAGACCGCCGCTGGAATACTGCTCCGCATCGCTGCCGATATACTTGTTCAGCTCATCTACCTCATCGTCCGCAATCGTGACGTCGATGCCGCCGACGGAATCGACGATGGCTGCCATCTGCTCAAAATTGACCGTCATGTATTCCGTGACATGCAATCCGAAATTTTCATTGATCGTTTGCAGCGCGAGCTGTGCGCCGCCATACGCGTATGCATGCGTCAGCTTGGTCTCGCCGTGTCCCGGCACATCCACCAAACTGTCACGCATGAGCGAGATTGTCTTAATCTTATCGCGCGACGGGTCGACCACCAGCAGCATGATCGCATCCGAGCGCGTGCCAGCTACGCTGCCGTCCTCCCGTGTATCCACACCAAACAGTGCGATCGTCATGATGCCGTGCTCGGTGTTGCGCATCAAGCTGCTCTCGTCGGTGTCGTCATATGTATAGCTGCTCAGGAACAGTGCGTTAACACCCAGCACGCCGACGACAATGCACGCGACGAGCAAGATCGCAAGCGTGATCAAAAACGGATGCCGCTTGTGTCTGCGCCGGCGCTTTTTTTTCGCGCTCGGCAAGGGTCCGGTGCTGTAATTGTCATATTCCTTCGTCTTTCGCGCGATCTGTTGCTTTGCGATCTTTTTCTTCGGCATGGGCGGCGGATTGCCGTCCTTATCATAATCAGCATAGGCTCGGCCGTACGCGTCGACCGGACGCCCCTTCTCGTCTACCGGCTGTCCATACTGATCGTAAAAAATCTTTGGCTCGTCATTGGTATGCTTTCGCTTCACAGATTTTTCCCCTCCATCGCATGTTTGAATGTGCGCTGTATCCGCCTGTGATGACGGCACAGAATGCGGCATGCGCTGCCTTTTATTCATAACAATATAATTGTATCATACACGGCTATGCCGCCAGATGCAACCACATCGCTGGATTTTTCTTGAAAAATTCACAAATGCTTCCAGTTTTTCGCATTGTAATTGCAAAAAAAATCCCGTATAATAAGAATATTACACAAAGCTGTCAAACAGAGGGAGGAATTACTATGGCAAACCCGGTATTGGTCGTAATGGCGGCCGGTATGGGCTCGCGTTACGGCGGACTGAAGCAGATCGACCCGGTCGGGCCGAACGGCCAGATCATCATGAATTATTCCATTTATGACGCGTGGAAAGCAGGCTTCCGGCGCGTTGTGTTTATCATAAAGGAAGAGTTATTAGACGCGTTTCGCGCCTGCGTCGGAGACGCGGCGGAAAAGCTGATGCAGGTGGATTACGTCTTTCAGGACATGAAGACCATTCCGGCGGGCTGCAGCGTGCCGGAAAGCCGCGTCAAGCCTCTGGGAACCGGTCATGCGGTATACTGCGTGCGCGGCGCGGTGAATGAGCCGTTCGCCGTCATCAACGCGGATGATTTTTACGGCGCGCAGTCGTTTTGCTGTCTGTACGACTATCTCTCACACGCGGCGGATGACGACAAATACCGCTACTGCATGGTGGGCTACCGCATCGAAAACACACTGACGGAAAACGGTACGGTCTCGCGCGGCGTCTGCACGGCGGACGAAAACGGTTTTTTGACGGATATTGTCGAGCGCACCAAAATTTCGCGCGGCGCAGACGGCGTCATCTCCGACCCGGAGGCGGGCGTCATCCCGAAGGGCACGCTGGTATCCATGAACATGTGGGGCTTTACCCCGTCGTTTTTGGACGCGCTGGAGCAGGGCATGACCGCCTTTTTGCAGCAGGAGCTGCCGAATAAACCGACCGCGGAATACTATCTTCCGTTTGCCGTCGACCATCTGATTCAGACCGGCCACGCAACCGCAGCGGTGCTGCAAACCGATGCGAAATGGTACGGCGTTACATACAAAGAGGACAAGCCGGTGGTTGTCGAGGCGCTGCGCCGCATGACCGAAGCCGGCCTGTATCCCGCGAAGTGAGAGGTGTACATATGGATTTTGATACTCGAGCCGCCGCGTATCTGGAGGCGTTCCAGGCTGACATGAAGCAAAATTTCCGTCTGTTTCAAAACGCGGAATATATTGACCGCCGTTTCCCGCTGTACGCGATGTATGAATACGAGGACACTGCGACGCTCATTATGAAAAACGGCAAATCTGTCCGTTCCTATGAATTCTGCTATTTTGACGTGTGTGCGCAGCTGGACGAGACGGCGATCAAGCAATATATCAATGTGCTGGAGGACATGGCGGCGCGCTATGTGCCGTGGAGCGAGCCGTCGCACGGCTACACCATGCTGAGTATGGTTGTGCTGACCGACGGCCTGCCGCAAAATGCGCTGCTCAAGCTCGTCCGCCGCTATAAGCACGAGGAACGGCGCAGACGTCCAGAGGACGGCTACGGCTGGTGCAGCTGCCGGCTGTGCATTGTGGATCTGTCCACCGGCTCCTATGTGTGCAACTCACACGGCAAAGAACTGGGCAACCGCGTCCGGCTGACGACAAAAAAAGTCTCAGCCCGGTGAACAATCCCTTGAAATCCCCCTGCATCTGTGATATGATGTGTTCGATATTCCTATTCTGACAAACATGCGGACGAGCTGTGCGCCGCTGTGTCTTTTCAATTATTCGGAGGTTGATTTTTCCCATGATCGTCACTGTTTTATCTGTTATTCAGGTTATCGCATGCCTGTTCCTGATCGTTACGATTCTGCTTCAGAAGGCGCCGAATCAGGGCTTATCCGGCGCAATCGGCGGCAGCCAGGAAACCTTTTTCGGCCAGAACAAGGCCACGGGTATCGAAGCGCTGCTCGGCAATCTGACCAAGATTTTCGCGGTTATTTTTGTCATCGATGCGTTCCTTTTGGTTCTGCTGGGCTAACTGAAAAAAGGGCGGGTGGAACGGTTCCATCCGCTTTTTGTTTGGAGGTACTTGATATGAAAACGTGTATGATAGTTTTTCTGATCGGTTTTTTACTTTTCGGCGGCATCGGCCTGTTCTTCCGCCTGTCGCACGACTGGAGCTCGCTCACGGTCGAGACGAGCAAGCTGAGCGACGACTCGATCGCCAAGCGCGACGGACGCGCCATGCAGCTGACACACCGCGAGGCGCCGTCGGAGGAGGCGCTCGCCGCCGCCAAGAAAAAAGCAGACAGCCGGTTCCGCAGCCAGCTGCTGTTTTCCATACTGTCCATGCTGTGTCTGGTCGGCGCCGTCGTGTGCGGCGCGCTGATGTGACAGGCAAACAAAAACGCTCCGGTCTCCCGTTTCGTACGGGATCGGGGCGTTTTAGTCCTCCATTTTTGCAAGCTCAATGCCCAGCGCGCCATATTTCCGCTGTTTCTCCGCCGGGTAATACCGCTCCATATCCGCGCCGGTCGGGTGCGCATCCGGCGCAAAGCCGCAAAGCGCCGGCGGCAGCACGGCAAACAGCGCGTCAAACGACGCAAACCGATGCAGCTGCACGACGCGTGTGCGCAGCGTCTGTGTCCGCTGCTCCATATTGGTAAATACAATCGTATCTCCCACGCGCACCTGCTGCCGTTTGGGGTCGTTCAGCCGCAGCTCAATGCGCTTGCTGCCCTCCGCGATTTTTGCAAACGGGTCGTCGCCGAGCTTCATGTGGTGCACACGCGGCTGTCCGGCGCGCGCCTCGCGCCGTTTGTCCCGCAGCGACTGAAAAAATTTCGACAGCTGCGCCGCGCAGGCATCGCGCAGCACACCGCGCACCACCTCCGGCCGGTGATTAAAGCCGGCCTGAAACAGATTGATTTTGCTGCCGCAGCAGCCCGCCTTCTCGTCCTCCGTGCCGTAGCAGACGGTTTGGATGCGCGCGTTGATGATCGCGCCCGCGCACATCGGACATGGCTCCAGCGTCACATACAGCGTACAGCGGTGCAGCCGCCAACCGCCCAGCTGTTCACACGCCTGTGCGATCGCCTCAAGCTCCGCATGCGACAGGGCGGTCTTTTTCGCTTCGCGCCTGTTACGGCCGCGTCCGACGATCTCGCCGTCACACACGATGACGCAGCCGACCGGCACCTCGCCCTCTTCCGCGGACTGCGCCGCAAGCCGCAGTGCCTCACGCATATAGCGTTCATGCTCCATAGTATACCTCTAATCCGCGCGCGGTAAAATACACAACGGACAGCAGCAGCACGATGACCGGTATGCTGCACACCGCAGCGCGCGCCATTCCGTCCGGCTTTAATTCGCCCTGTGGCGCAGGCAGCGCGTCGCGCAGACGCTGCCACCCAATGCGGCTCAGCAGCACGAGCGACAGGACGCCGAGCGCAAGCTCGACCACACTGACCGCGCTGTTTACCATCGAACCGACCGGCCCGTCAAATTGCTCCCATGTGTAATTGACCAGCACATATGTGCCGTTGACCAAAAAATGCGCCAGCATGGACGGCAGCAGCGAGCCATAGCGCATGCGCACATAGCCGCCGATGATGCCAAAGCCAAAGGCCAGCGGCAGCACCTCAATGCTGTAGTGCGCCATCCAAAATACCAACGCGGTCAGCATGGTCGCGCCCCACGCGCCCATGCTGGGCGTCATCAGCCGCAGATACAGGCCGCGATAGCACAGCTCCTCCACCACTGGCGGCAGGATCGCAACCGAAACAATTTGCAGCAGCAGCGCCGCCGCGCTCGTCGGTACGACGTATGCGCTGACCGGCTCGGTCAGGCCAATGCCGTTTAAGCCCAGCTCCATCAGGCCGGCAAGCCACCCGGCGGCATAGGACCAGCCCGCCGTGACGGCAGCCGTCAGCAGATAGACGCGCAGCGGCGGCCGTCCGCCGCCAAACAGGTCGCCCAGCGTCAGCCCGCTCCATTTCATGCCAACCATCACCGGCACGCCGAAGATCAGCAGATACAGCACGATCTCATACAATTCATCCGCCGCGCTGCCCGCAGGGAACTTCGGTATCCGGTTCATCACCGGAACAAGGGCGTAATTGATGAGAATGCTCAGCAGCTCCAGACATGCTACCATCGCCGCGGCGCGGCGGATTTGTTTTGTTTGCTGCCGCATAGCCGGACACCTCCCTTTGTCAATTTGTCTTATCATATCACATCATTGCTTATTTTTCCACAAAAATGCAAAAAAGGCAGCGTTCCGGAAATCCGAAACGCTGCCCGTCAACGCTGTCTTTCAGCTATCGTTTTGAGGGGTTGTGTCGTTCGTCCGCGTGATGCCTGCGCATCACACGATCCAAATGCTCAAGCTCCAGCTGCATGCGCCGTGCTCGAACCAATTCCCCGAATAAACCTTTACTCATATCAATTCCTCCCTTCGGATCTCGCCGTGCACGTAGGATTCCCTCAATGCGCCGGCTTCATGCGTCCGTAAGCGGAATGTCTTTAGTCCTTGCGTGCCTTATGATCCAGCTTCATGCTGCGCAGCTCCATCTGACGGGCTGCAACCAGCTGATCAAAATAATGAAAACGAGACATTTGTGTTTCCCTCCTTCCATCGTATGGTATCTATCATATCCTGATACAAAATAAATACGAGCTTACTTTTTGCTGCGGCGTGCAACAACAGAACCGATCTTTTCGTTCTCCAGCTCCATCATACGCGCCTTTGTCAATGCATCAAACCAGTTAAACATTTTTGTCACACTCCTTTGTTATGCTGTCAATGTAGTTTGTGCGGGGAGTCCTCACTTGCCATGTCTGCGAATGACAACCTGATCGACTCTTTCATTCTGCATCGCCATCATGCGTGCGTCTACCATCTGGTCGAACCAACGAGCCATGATCGTTTCACCTCCATAAAATGCACGAAGCGTTTCTTTGACTTGCCTGCGGGTGATGTTACAAATTTCATTGATTTGCAAGTCAAATCTTCACTTCCATCATTTCCGAACCAATTTATCCGGATATTCCTTCGGATGCCCGCCGCATCCCAGCCTCGATTTTTCGTCCCTCAGCTTGGTACTATCATACGCGCATTGTTTTTTTGCCGCAAGTGCAATTGTATATGAATATTTACCAAATTCAGCTCAAGTTTTTTGTGCATGTTGCTTTTTGTTTACCGAGTTCGTTATTTATTTATCACAATTTGCAATTCATTTTTTTGTATAATATGCACTATAGCTCTTTCCGATGCAGAATCCCGTCCATTTCCAGAAAAAAGTCCCGCGCGCTGCGCGGGAGCTGTGTATTTTGTTTAGTTTTTCACAACGAGGTGCGGGTAAGCGAAATCAATGCCCTCCTGGTCAAAACGAATTTTTATCGCCTTGTTCACTGCAAATTTGAGCTTAAACGACGAGCCGGTATCCGCCGCCCACAGCCATGCGCGCAGGACGACCGCGGAATCTGCAAGCTCCAACACCTCCACCTGCACCTCCGGCTCATTCGCCTGTGTCAGCGGGTCGCGCACGTCCAAATGCAGCGGCTGCTTCATGACCTCTTCGCGCAGCAGCTCGATCGCGCGTTCCATGTCGCTCTCATAGGTGATGCCGATATCAAGAAGCTGGCACACGCGGCTGTCCGCATAGTTTGCGTTCTCGATAATCGCGTCGGTGATCTTGCCGTTTGGAATGATAATCCGTTTGTTTTCCGCTGTGCGAATGGCTGTATGCCGCAGCGAGATTTCCTCCACCGTGCCGGACACACCGGTTGAGACGTCGCGGATAAAATCTCCGATGACAAACGGCTTAAACAGCAGAATCATAACGCCGCCGACGACGTTGCCCAACGCCTGCTGGCCGGCAAGACCGACGACAACCGCAATAATGCCGCCGGATGCGAGCAGCGCATTGAGGGAATCGCTCGCACCTGGTATACTGGATATAATGACAACGCCGCCGATGAAATAGACCACGGTCAGCACGACATAGCGTGCAAATGAAATCAGCGTCACATTCTGGTTCCCCGCCAGCAGCATCGCATCTGTCGTCCGGGCAAACGTTTTATTGATCAGCTTAACTGCCAGTGCGATAATCACAAGCACCAGCACGATAAACAGCATTCGGCCAAACCACGTCGGCAGATGCAGCGCACTCGTCACAGTCTGTACATTCTCAATCACATCGTTGGTGGCCTGCACCGTGTCCTCGGACACGAGCGCATCATCCGCCGACCCGGCGGCCAAATCCAATGCACGAAACCGCATATACTCCCTCTCCTTTCCATCTATGAATGGAACAAGGCGACGGCCTGCCAGCCGCCGCCTGTGTTGTCCTGTATTACCGGCACGCCGCCAGCATGTCCTGCACCAGCCCTGTGACGTAGTCCGCCGCCTGCTCCGGCACAACGTCCTCACGCAGCGACTTGTCGCGCTTGGAAACCTCTACCGCGCCGCGTTTGATGGTCTTGGGGCTGACAATCACGCGCACCGGCACACCGATCAGGTCGGCATCCGAGAACATGTTGCCCGCGCTCACCTTGCGGTCGTCATAGATTACTTCAACGCCCGCCTGCTGCAGCTGCTGATACAGCGTATCCGCCACCGCGCGCACCTCCGGATCGGTCGCCTTGATCGCACAGATGTGCACCTGCCACGGCGCGATCGAAATCGGCCAGATGGGGCCGTAATCGTCGTGCGAAACCTCGCATACCGAGGCCGCCAGACGGCCGACGCCAATGCCATAGCAGCCCATAATCGGGTAATGCGGCTTGCCGTCCTGTCCGATATAGGTCATGTCCATCGACTCGGTGTACTTCGTGCCAAGCTGGAAAATGTTTCCGACCTCTATGCCGCGGCTGATGCGGATGTGCTTCTTACCGCAGACCGGACAGATCGCGCCCGCATAGGTTTTGGCAAAATCCGCAATGCGCGCGTCCGGCGTGTCGCGCTTCACATTATAGCCAGTGTAGTGATAATCCTCTTCATTTGCGCCGCAGACCGAGCTGTTGAGCGCGGCAAGCGACTGGTCGACGACATAGGTCACGCCCTCCGGCAGACCGACCGGGCCTATAAAGCCCGCGACGATGCCGCTCTCCTGCGTGATCTCTGCCGGATGAATCTCCTCGCCCAGGAAATTGCGCAGCTTGGTCTCATTGACCTCCAGATCACCGCGGATAAACGCGATGACATATTCATCCGTCATGTTTTTCTGATAGACAACCGCCTTGCACGATGCGTTGGCCGGTGCGCCCAGATACTCGCATACCGCCTCAATCGTCTTGGTACCCGGCGTATGCACCTTGGTCATCGGCGCCTCCTGCGTCTCCGGCGCCTCGACAATGCAGTCCGCCGCCTCCATATTGGAGCGATAGCCGCAGTCGTCACACAGCACGATGGTGTCCTCACCGCAGTCGGTCAGCAGCATGAATTCATGCGAGACGCTGCCGCCCATCATACCGGAATCCGACTTGACCGCAACGACCTGCGGCACACCGGCGCGGCGGAAGATGTTGACATACGCCTGAAAGCACCGCTCATAATACTGTTCCAGATCCTCCTGCGAGGTGTGGAACGAATACGCGTCCTTCATCGTAAATTCTCGCACACGAATCAGGCCGCCGCGCGCACGCGGCTCATCACGGAATTTGGTCTGAATCTGATAAATCATAAACGGATAGCTGGTGTACGACTGCGCTGCGCCGCGTGCCAGATGGACGGCAGCCTCCTCATGCGTCATGCCGAGAACGACCGGCTGTCCGCTTCTGTCTTTAAAGCGCGCCATCTCGCTGCCGATGGACTCATATCGTCCGGATTCCTGCCACAGCGATGCCGGCATGACGACGGGGAACAGAACCTCCTGTCCGTCAATGGCATCCATCTCCTCGCGGATGATATCCTCGATCTTTTTCATGATGCGCTTGCCCGGCATATACAGCGAATAGATGCCCGTCGTCATCTGCTTCATATAGCCGCCGCGCACCATCAGCTTATGGCTGTCCAGCTGGCAATCCGCCGGCGTTTCCTTAAACCGGCTGCCAAGCATATTGCTCATCTTCATGGTGTTTTCCTCTCTGTCTCACGGCGCGCCACAGCCCGCCGTTTTATTGCGTCATGCACCCGTTCCCTATCGCCGCATATGCTGATGCCATAGGGAGGTGCTGTTGATGTTTGTCAATTTTTTCGTCCGTCCCGCCCCGCACGAGCTGGTTGAAACCACCGCCGTGCTGCGTCGGGAGGAGCCGCCCGTCCTGCTCGGTACAGTCACCGATGCGGACGGCAGGCCGTGCGCCGGCGCGCTCGCCGTATTATATGCCGCGGGCGGCACGGCGCCGGATACCGTCGCGGGTATCGCCTATTCCGACATGCTGGGACGGTTTGCCTTCGGGCCGCTCGAGGCAGGCACGCTGTATCAGGTCAGCATTTATGCCGATTCCATGCAGCGGCGCGTGCTGGAGCAGCCGGAGGAGACTTAATCCTTCGCTTTGCTGTCGACCTCGTCCTTCAGCATCGAAGCGAACTGCTCGTAGGGCATCGGCTCCAGATCGCCTCTGGTGCGATGACGCGGCGAAACCGTCTGGTTCTCCACATCTTTGTCACCGACAATCAGCAGATACGGCACGCGCGCCTGACGGCCCTCGCGGATTTTATAGCCCAGCTTTTCGCTGCGGTGATCGACCTCGACGCGATAGCCGGACGCGGTCAGCTTATGCGCAATCTCGTCTGCGTAATCCGCCGCACGGTCGGTAACCGGCAGCACGCGCACCTGCTCCGGCGCGAGCCATACCGGCAGCGCACCTGCAAATGTCTCCAGCAAATACGCCAGTGTGCGCTCATAGCAGCCGAGCGACGTTCTGTGCAGGATATACGGCAGCTTTTTCTGTCCGTCGGCATCAATATAATACATGCCGAACCGCTCCGCCAGCAGCATGTCGATCTGGATGGTGACCAGCGTATCCTCCTTGCCATAGACATTGTGATACTGAATATCCAGCTTCGGGCCATAGAAAGCCGCCTCGTCAATGCCGACGGTGTATTCGACATTCAGGTCATCCAGAATGCGTGCCATTGCCGCCTGTGCCTGCTCCCACTGCTCCGCGGTGCCCTCATATTTGTTGTTCGGGTTTGCCGGATCCCACTGGGAGAAGCGGAACGTACATTTATCCAGCAGGCCAACGGTATCCAGGAAATATTTTGCCAGCTCCAAGCAGTCCTTGAATTCCGCCTCCAGCTGGTCGGGACGCACGATGTTGTGACCCTCTGAGATGGTAAACTGACGTACACGAATCAGGCCATGCATCTCACCGGAATCCTCATTGCGGAACAGCGTGGATGTCTCGCCCAAACGCATCGGCAGCTCGCGGTACGAACGCTGACGGTTTAAATACACCTGATACTGGAACGGGCAGGTCATCGGGCGCAGCGCAAAGCATTCCTTTGTCTCATCGTACGGGTCGCCCATGATAAACATGCTATCGAGATAATGATCCCAGTGACCGGAAATTTTATACAGATCGCGCTTTGCAAACAGCGGCGTCTTGGTGAGCAGATAGCCATGCTGCTGCTCGACATCCTCGACCCAACGCTGCATTAGCTGAATGACACGCGCGCCTTTCGGCAGCAGAACCGGCAGACCCTGACCAATGGCATCGACGGTTGTAAAATATTCCAGCTCGCGGCCCAGCTTGTTGTGGTCGCGTTTTTTTGCTTCCTCCTGCTGCTTGAGGTATTCATCCAGCTGATCCTTTTTCGGAAATGCGACGCCATAGATGCGCTGCAACGTCTCGCGGTTGGAATCACCGCGCCAATAGGCCGCGTTGCACGCAGTCAGCTTGATGGCATTGCCCTTGATGCGTCCGGTCGAATCCAGATGCGGGCCGGCGCACAGATCGGTAAATTCGCCCTGCCTGTAAAACGAAATGGCCGCGTCCTCCGGCAGGTCATTGATCAGCTCCACCTTAAACGGCTCATCCTTCATAAATTCCAGCGCCTGCTCACGCGGCAGCTCAAAGCGCTCCAGCTTGAGCTTTTCCTTGCAGATCTTGCGCATTTCCGCCTCTATTTTATCCAGATCGTCGCGGGTAAACGCTTTTTCCGCATAGAAGTCATAATAGAAGCCGTTGTCGATGGACGGGCCGATGGTCAGCTTGACCTCGGGATACAGACGCTTGACGGCCTGCGCCATGACGTGCGAGCAGGTATGCCAATAGGTCTTGCGATAGTCCTCATTTTCAAACGTAAATTGATTGTCCGCCATTGTGATGTCCTCCTCCTTTGGATTTGGGGCAGAAAAAAATCCCACCCCTGAAAATCAGGGATGGGATGCGCATTGTCATCTCACGGTTCCACCCTGCTTGACACAGCCCGTTCTCCGCAGCCGTGCCCGCTCATTGTCCGCTGTAACGCGCGGAAAAAACGCCGCGGGTTCACGCTTTTATGCTTTTCCCCGCAGAACTCCGGGAGCGGTATGCCCGCACAATCCTGCTGCCATCGGTTTCAGCCCATGCCGACGGCTCTCTGATGCAGAAACACCTGTGCCGACTCTTCCCATCCAAGCCTTTTACATACTTTGATTTCATTCTTCATATTACAACAGCCGCCGGCGGTTGTCAACCAATAGTTTCGCCAAAAATCTTGAAATTTAATCCTCTTCATCCTCATAGGACTTAAAAAGCTCATTAAACGGGAAGCGCCGGAAGCAATCGTGATAGCCGCATCGTTTGTTGTTTTCATCCCGCTCGGGATTGAAGCATTCAAAACGCACGCTGACTGCGTCGCATTCCCAAAACAAGGTTTTTTCGTGGCATTTCGGACAATACAGCATCTCCTGCATGCCGGCAAACGGGCTCAGATCCCTGTCATAGCGTACTTCATCGGATGGAAATTCCTGAAGCAGATCTATCATATCAGGTATTTTGTACATGTCCCTGATCTTTTTTGCCTCGTACTCCTCCTGCGCATCCTGATACGTATCCTGATTCGTTACCTTGTACATTTTGCCCGTCCCCCATTTATACCCACATATTGTATAGACTGTTTTCGTCGTTATAGTTTATGTTATTATATCACAATTCCTTATAAAGTTCAAGTTAAGCAATTAATAAACCTTATAGGCGGAAAGTATATATGAGTAGGCGGTGACGAAATGGAGATTGATTATGCTTTCATCGGGAAGCGCATACGAAAATACCGTAGAGCGCGCAACCTTTCGCAGGAAAAGCTCGCAGAAATGGTATACATTTCTCCCGTTCATATGAGCCATATTGAGACAGGCAGTACAAAATTGAGCTTACAGGTATTCGTCGATCTTGCGCGGGCGCTGGAGGTCTCCACAGATGATCTATTGGGCGACATCGATGCCGGACGCAACGTCTCGATCACCGAGATTGCGGATGTCCTTGCGGACTGCACCACCCGACAGGTGCAGGTCATTTCCGAGATCGTAAAGTCGACCAAACAGGCGATGGATAAATATGTGCTGGGGTGAGACGCAGGGACGGCTGTTGGCTACGCATGTGGCTGACAGCTGCTCTCATCCTATATTTTAATCTGTTTCAGGTTAAAAGTCAATACTCTATTTCAGGTTAATGCATACTCTATACGAGGTGATTGCAATGTACCCACGTATCAGAGGACTGCGGGAGGATCATGACCTGAATCAGACACAAGTCGCGCACATGCTTTCGATGTCCCAGACGGGATATTCCAAATATGAAACAGGCGAAAATGATATTCCCACTGCCGTACTTATCAAATTGGCCGCGTTTTATGACACAAGCATTGATTATCTGCTCGGACAGACGGATGAGATCAAACGATACGGATGAGAAAACGGCTGTTGGCTGCGCATGTGGCTGACAGTCTTTTCTTTTGTGCAAAGACAGGCAGGGAGAGGGCGCAGTGCGCCCGCCCAAGACATTCCCCATTCCATATCATGCTGGTGCCTTGCTCCCCGGCAGCACGCAATCCTGCGCCTCCACCACGACCGCGCCGTCGCGCACCGCAATGCGAATGCATCCGCCGCCATCGCCGGACAGCAGCAGTCCTGCCAGCGGGTCGGTTACCTGTCTGGCAACGGCATCACGCACCGCACGCGCGCCCCGCTTGCGGTCAACCACGCCCAGCTGACGCTCTACCGCTTTGTCCCACAATAGCTGTGTTCCGCGCGACGAGCAGCGCTGCGCCAGCCGCGTCAGCTCCATACCCGCAATGCGCGCGCAGTCTGCCGCCGCCAGCGGTACAAACGGCACGATCTCATCCAGCCGCGCGACAAGCTCCGGCCGCAGCACACGCCGCACCTCGTCCTCTACATTCGCTTGTACCGCCGCATCGCTGCCAAAGCCAAGCGGACGCGCGCCCGTCCCGCTGCCCAAATTGGACGTCATGGCGATGACCGCATGGCGAAAATCCGCGCTTTTGCCCTCCGCATCGGTCAGACATCCGTCCTCAAGCAGTCGCAGCAGCAGACGCAGCACATCCGGATGTGCCTTTTCCACCTCGTCAAACAGCACGACCGAACGCGGACGGCGGCGAATGCGTTCGGTCAGCTGACCGCCCTCTCCATAGCCCTTGTAGCCGGGCGGCGCGCCGATCAGACGCGCGACATCATGCGGCTGCTGGTATTCCGACAGATCGAGCCGAATCAGCCCGTCCCGTCCAAACAACGCATGTGCCAGCGCGGTACAGACTGACGTCTTGCCGACGCCCGTCGGGCCGGTCAGCAGCAGACAGGCGACGGGTCTTGCCACATCCCGCAGCCCTGCGCCGCCGCGCCGCACCGCACGGCAAATCGTCTGCACCGCCTGCTGTTGTCCGATGACCGTCTCAGCCAGAATGCGCTCCAAATGCAGCAGCCGTTTGGCCTCGTCTCCCGATATGCTGTCGGTAAACCCGCTGATACGCTGCGCCGTCTGCGCAATATCGCCCGCGCACACAATCCGCCGGTTCGACAGATGCACCGCCGCGCATGCTTCGTCCAATAGATCGATCGCTTTGTCCGGCAGATGCCGCTCCGGCGAAATGCGCACGGAGATGCGTACGGCCGCGCACAGCGCATCCGGCTCGATCTGTACGCCGTGATGCTGCTCATAACGCGGCGCAAGCCCTCGCAGGATGGCCTCTGCTCCCTGCTCTGTCGGCTCCGGCACATCGATGCGCTGGAACCGCCGCTCCAGCGCCGCGTCCTTTTCTATCGTCTTGTGATATTCCTCTATCGTCGTCGTGCCGATCAGCCGGATCTCTCCGCGCGCCAACGCGGGCTTGAGCAGATTAGACGCATCAATTGCGCCCTCTGCTGAGCCTGCGCCCACCAATGTGTGTACCTCGTCAATAAAGGCGATGATATCGCGCGAAGCGGACAGCTCCTTGACAATGGAGCGCAGCCTCTCTTCGAATTCGCCTCGGTATTTTGTACCGGAGATCAGGCTTGCCATATCCAGCGACAGTAGCCGCGCGCCCTTCAGCTCATCCGGCACCTGTCCATTTACAATCGCAAGTGCCAACGCCTCCGCAACCGCCGTCTTGCCGACGCCCGGGTCGCCGAGCAGCACGGGATTGTTTTTGGTGCGCCGCTGTAAAATTGTAATCAACCGCATCAGCTCGTCCTCCCGCCCGATCACCGGATCGAGCTTGCCTACGCGCGCCAGCTCGGTCAGATCCGTGGCATAGCGCTCGAGCGCGGAGGAGGCGGACAGCCGTGTCGCCGCCTTCCAGCTCGTCGTCTCTCTCGCCGCTCGGCTTCCGGTCTGTCGCTCCAGCGCGGGGATATCCGCCTGCATGCGCTCCATCACGCGCCGTGCCGTACACGAGGGACAGCTGAGCAACGCGCACAGCAGATGCCCCTCCCCGATCTTTCCACGTCCCGCCGTGCGTGCCGCCTGTTCCAATACCTGCGAAAGATGCCGGCTCACATGCTCGGGGTGCCGCACCGGAAAGGACTGTCCGGTCAGCCGTGCCGTATGATAGACACACCGCCACGTACTGATGCCGGCCTGCCGCAGCAGGTGGCCCGCCGCTGTATTGCGCCGCGCGGTGAGCGCCATAAGCAAATGCTCTGTTCCGACTATATGCTTGCCCAGCCAACCGGCGCGCCGCTCAGAAAGCGCCATTGTGCGCTGCGCTTCTTCGTCAAATACTCCCTGAAATTTCATGCTTCTCCCTCACTTTCCAAGGCTCCTTTTTCATCTTTACCCGTTTGTTCCAATTTTAGACGTCTGTTTCAGGTTTTCTTTTTTTTGTAAGATGGAAAAATGTAGTTGTATTTTTTCTATTTTGTGTTACAATAGAATTATTCTAAACAGGAGGTGCTACTCTATGGCTTATCAGATCAGTGATGCTTGCATCAGCTGTGGTTCTTGCGCCGGCGAATGTCCAGTAGGCGCAATCTCCCAGGGTGACGCTACTTATGAGATCGACGCAGGCGCTTGCATCGATTGCGGTTCTTGCGCAGGTCAGTGCCCGGTTGGCGCTATTGCACAGGCATAATGAAACAACTTGCTTCTGCTTGAAGAACCCGACTGCAATGTCGGGTTCTTCTCTTTTGCCTTTTTGCTCTTCTGCTCGAGTTTGTTTCAATTCCGTTTCATTTTTATTATTTTGTATTTTTGCTGTTATACACGCGTTTTGCGTCGTTTTTTGTGCGCTTTGCGGCATAATAAAACGATATGGTGTTCCATCTGTTCAATATTCCTGTCCGCTTGAGAAATGGGCGGGGAAATATGGTCGTTTTTTACCTTGTTTTTTGACCGGAAAAACTGTATAATACCAACGCAATTAACAGAGGGGGGAGCGGACGTCCCCTGCCGCATGGCAGGCTGTCAAACCGCTTGTCTGCATATTATTTTTTTACCAAATAAAGAGGGTGTATTTTTATGGAATCGTATAGTTTTCTTCTGATTTTGGCCATCATCCTGCCGTCCACGAAGGTGCTTGGTCTGGCCTCCGGCAAGGTCAAAATGCCGCAGGTTGTCGGCGCATTGATCGCCGGCTTAGTTCTTGGCCCTTCCGTGCTCAATCTTGTCATCGAGGATAACTTCCTCGCCGTCATCTCCGAGCTTGGCGTCATCCTGCTGATGTTCTCCGCCGGCCTGGAAACCGATCTGAAGGAGCTGAAAAAGACCGGCGTTGCGTCGTTCGTCATCGCATTGGCAGGTGTGATTGTTCCGCTTATCGGCGGCGCTGCGCTGTATATGGCGTTCTTCTACGACGCGACTGACCCGCAGTCGTTCCTCAAGGCGATCTTCGTAGGCGTCATTCTGACCGCCACCTCCGTCAGCATCACGGTTGAGACGCTGCGTGAGCTGGGCAAGCTCAAGGGCAAGGTCGGCACCGCCATTCTGGGCGCGGCTGTCATCGACGATATTTTGGGCATCATTGTGCTCACCATCGTCACCAGCATCACTGACCCGAGCGTGCAGATCAGTATCGTCTTGCTCAAGATCGTGCTGTTCTTCGTCTTTATCGGCGTCGTGGGCGTGCTTGCCTATCTGTATTTCAAGCATCTCGGCAAGGTCTTTGAGGCGCATATGCACCGCCGCGTGGCGATCTACGCGCTGGCTTTCTGCTTTCTGCTGTCGTACTGCGCGGAACGCTTTTTCGGCGTCGCGGATATCACAGGCGCATATTTTGCCGGCCTGCTGCTGTGCAACCTGTATAACGTGCGCAAATTTGTCAACCGCAAGGTCGAGGTCATGTCCTACATGCTGTTTGCCCCGATGTTTTTCGCAAGCGTTGGCATTAAGACCGACCTGCGCGGCCTGACGCCCGCACTGCTGGTATTTGCGTTGCTGCTGCTGGTTGTAGCCATCCTGTCCAAGATTTTTGGCTGTGCGCTGGGCGCAAAGCTTTGCCGTTTTTCCGGCTATGAATCTCTGTGCGTCGGCGTCGGCATGGTATCGCGCGGCGAGGTCGCGCTGATCGTTGCACAGAAGGGCGCGGCTGCCGGACTGGTCGACAACACACTATTTGCTCCGGTCATTCTCGTTGTCATTGTCACAACGCTGATTACCCCCATCCTGCTCAAGCTGGTCATGGGCGGCAAGCAGCCAAAGGACGCGACGAGCGTATCCCCATAAATAGCACATCCCGCAGAAGTGCCAGCTCCTGCGGGATTTTTTTCGCTGTTTTTACTGTTACAGCAGCGCCTTCCAGCGCTCCAGCGCCAATCTGGCGTTGTTGTATTCGCTGCTGGCTGTGCGCGTGCCGGCGGGAACGCCCAGCACGCTTGCATCCGCCGGCAGCACGACGCCATAGGTCTGCCACCGCTGCATTGCCTGCTCATACGCGGTCTTATTGACCTTGTAGGCGTATTCGCGGTCGGCCTGCGCGGCGTCGCGGTCAGCGTTGTACTGATTGATGGTCGCCTGCGCGCGCTGCAGCTGGATGTCCGACAGACCGTTCTGATACTCCTGATAGGCCTGTGACAGCTCTGTGCTGCTGGTCTGTCTGGCAGCCTGCTCCTGCTTCATGCGCGAGAGCGCAAGCTGGTTGAGATTGCCGCGCAGCTTGTTATCCGCCGCGATGCGCGACGTCTCGGTATAGCCGGACGTCGCCTGCGCATGCGCGCTGCCGCTGCTCAGACCTGCCGCCGCCAGCTTTTCCTCCGTACCCAGCGCGGAAATGCGCGACGCGGCCTGCGCCTGCGTGACGCTACTGCGATAGGACGAGCGGATATCGCTGAGATTGCTCTGCAGGCGATCCATGCTGTCCTGTCTGGCCTGCTCCAGCGCATTGATGCGGCTACCCTCCGCCGCGCTGTACAGGTCCTCAATGTTGAGTGATGATGCCATTGCTTCCTCCTTATCTCTGGCGAATATCCGTGCGCACCTGATAGCGGATGATTAGCCCCAGCAGTCCGAACGGCTCGCGTTCCCGCGCATTACGGATGACAAGCTGGAGCAGCTGGGCGCGCCGGACGCGCCGCCGCACCGGAACCGGCACCGAAGCCGCGATCGAGCGGAAGGAAAAGCGGGAAAAGTCCACTCGGTCAAACGAGAACTGCGAAAACGAGATGGAATGCACCGGTCCGTACCATTTTTCCGTCCGCAGCGCGATATCCGCGCCGGAATAGCCAAACGGCATGAGCGACAGCTGGCAGGACAAAATCGTCTTGCTTTTGTTCCACACGCCGAGCGGGGAAAACGCCGTCGTCCAATACGCAGCAATCGGCGCGCCGTCGTCGAAATAGGCGTCCGCATCCGTTTCGCGGCAGAATACGCATACGCGCCCGTCCGCCGTGCCGAACCACAGCCGGTCGTTATCTCCGTCCGCCAAAAAGCAGTTGGCGGGGATGTTTTCCCAATAATACCACTCCGGCACGCTGTTTTCCGTCTGCCTGCTGTCCGCCACATAGCAATGCGAACCGACGGCGAGATAATATTTGCCGTTCCACACGCATGCTATCGCCTCTGACAGCGGCTCCTCACACAGGCGCGGGTCGATGCGCTGCGAGACGGAATGCACGACGCGGTAATCGGTGACAAACGTACCGAAAATACCCATGACGCCCTGCGGCGACAGGTAATACGGCGTGCCGTCCAGCACCCCGCAGGCATACCGGCTGACCGCGCCCTGCCGCAGCGGATAGCTCGGCCTGTCGTCTTCATCCAGCTCAAAGGTGCGCAGATATTGCTTTGCGTCCTGTCCGTCGGATTTGAGCACGACCTGCGTATCATATTGGCGCACATAGCCCATGATCTCCGACGCGTCCGTACCGATGCGCGTATAGCCGGTGTCGGGGAAATACGTCGGATCATACAGGCCGGACTGCCAGTCGCAATTCGGCTTGTCTGGATTGCCGGAGACGAACACACGCGTATCGTTTTTGCCGCCGTACATACCGCAAATGCGGCATTTGTCGATGCTGTCGCCCGACACGGTCTTGGCAAAGGCGATGGTCACGTTGGCAAGCCCACCCGCGTCCGGCGGCGCGGTCTGAAACGTCACCTCGCCGGTGATCTCATTGACCACCTCGATCTCATAGTCGCTGCATGTGACGCTGCCCGGGTCGACCTCCAGTGCGTCCAGTTGAAATACCCTGCTGGTGCCGTCGCCGACAAATGTGTTGATGCGCTTGGGTGTCAATAGATTGACCGCCTCCAGGCTCGTGCCGCCGCCTTCCGGCGGACTGCTGATGGTCGTCGTCGGGACGTAGGCATTGTCGCGCACCGGACGCACACGCGCGCCGTCATACACCAGATAGGTACGGCCATCCAGCAGCCACAGCTTGTTGTTCATCAGAAAGGACACGGATTTTTCCTCGTTCATCGCCTCATACAGCAGCGTCGGCTCGGCCGCCGTATTCAGCCGCCACAGCTTGGTTCCGGCGTGGCACAGCACGTCGTCTCCCAGCCGGTGCAGGCCGTAGATCACGCCGTCAAACCGGCGGACACACCGATATCCCGTGCGCTTGACCGGAAAAAACGTGTCGTTTGCGATCATGTTGCGCGCGTCCGGCGAGTGTGCCCAGTCCACCTTGGTCGGGTGGGAGGCGAAATCCACGCCCGCGAAGCGTTCGACCGTGATCTCCTGAATTTCATCCGGCTGCGGGAACTGATAGGCGTCGCTCATGCAAACGTCCCCCGCAGCGAGGTCTCTTCACACGGCGCGTAGAACGCCGCGCGCCGCTCATATTCGCTGTTGAGCCAGTTAAACATCGTGCGGTCATCCTCCGCGATGAGCAGCGCCGCCAGCCCGTAGGGGAAGCACTCGCGCACCAGCATTTCCTGATACGGCACCTCTTCATCCAGCTCTCCAATGCGCGGCGCGGCGCTGTCCGGCTGCTGCACCTGCTGCCGCAGCAGCGCATTGTGCTCATACAGGCGGTCGCACAGCAGCTGATTGATACAGTCCGTCGCCAGCTCCTCGAGATAACCGACATCCTCCGTATCTATCCCAAGCAGCACAATTGCCTGATTGTATAATTCTCTGCCGGTCATCGGCAGGCCTCCTTTCATAGGGCGGACGAGTGGACAAATACGCCCACTCATCCGTCTGATGCTTATAATACCGTTGTTTCTGTCAGAGAGGAGGGATATTTGCCGTCTGCAAACGCCACGACGCGGACAACCGAGCCGCTCGCAACCGAAACCGTCGCAGAATAAACCTTTGCGCTATCGGAATAGCGCGGGTCGCTTCCGTCTACTGTATAGAGCACCTCTGTCGCTTCGTCCGGCGGCGTGATGGTCAGCAGACCGTCGACCGCTGTTGCCTTGGCCTTGTTCAGCTTACTGCTCTCTTCCACCAGCGCGTAGACGCCAACCGCCTTTGCGCCGAGCACAAACGCGTCATAATAATGGCGTCCTTCAATGAGCGCGCCGGACACACCGACCGGGTCGTTATGCACCTTCGCGTCGGAGATCTTGTACGGCATCAGCACCGCGTTTTTATGTGTGATGATGAAGTAGCAGCCGGTCGGCATATAGCTCTTCGGCACGCGCACAATGCTCAGTCCGGCAATCTCGCCGCACACGCCCTTGCCGATTGCCTTGACGCCGAGGCCCTCCAGACCGGTAAATTCCGGCGACAGGCGGATCATCTTGTAAATTTCACTGGTGACATAGATGTAACGGTCGCCGTCCGGCACGAGATTATCGTCCAGCGTCTGCGCACCGGTCGAGATTAGCTCGACAATGTTATTTTTGGTCGGTGCGGCATCCGCCACATCAATCGTGCCCGCCATCATGGCGAAGCGTTTGAGCGCGTAACGGTCAGCCGCCGGCGTGGATTGCTCGTTGAGCTGCAAGCGCAGCATATCCGCCGCCTTCTTGGTCATGTTCTGATCGAGATTGTTGCCCTTGTCGATGGTCAGCGTGAACGCCTTGTCCTGCGTCATCTTGAGCTCCTGTACGATATCCTGCATCTCGGTCACGGTGCCGTAGCGGCTGAGTCCCTCGCGGGTGTAGTCGACCTCCGGCACGGTGATGGGCGTGTATACCTTGAGCGTCTTGACGCCGGTCAGGTCAAAGCTCGTACACGTCTTGCCCTTGACAAACGAGCCGGCGGTGAACACCTCGGCAATATGATCTGAATATTTGACCGCTAAATTAACTGCCATAAATATAATTCCTCCTAATGACTTAGCCCTTTCCCATCAGCGCGAGGATGATGGGATCTGTGATGGATGCCTCGCCGTCCGAGCGGGCGGAGCCGACATCCAGCTTGCGGTTGTCCGCGTTTTTACGGTATTCCTCCAGCTCCTCCCGCAGCTTTTTGATTTCAAACGCGCGGTAGGCGCCCAGCAGGTCGCCCGACTGGTTCGCCGCGTCCCACACCTCCGGCGGGATTTCATTCGGGCGGATATCGGGGTATTCATTCAAAAATGAGCGATACACGTCGCCGTTTGGCATGCCGCCCAGCGTCTGCTCCCGGCGCGCCGCGCCGTTGGCCTTGGAAAGCCCCTGCTCCGCCGCCGCGATCAGCTGCTCGAGCGTCAGCTGCATCGGCTGGCCGTCGACGTTGATGGTATACAGCTGTTCATCGCTATCGGTCAGCGGCATGTCCTGCATCGGGTCGCCTTGCATCGGATCTCCCTGCATCGGCTCCTCCTGCATCCGCTCGTCCTGCGGCGGCGCTGCCGCCGGCCGCTGTGCACGCTGCTTTCTTTTGTTCATAGTTAGCCTCCTGTCTGTTGTGCGGACGAATCCTCGTCCACTGATTTGCCCGGCGTGATGGTCATATCCGCGCCGTTCTCCTTCTGCTCCCGCAGCGCGCGCAGCAGCTTGGATTTGCCGCGGATCTGATTGTCCGGAATATTTTCGACATACAGCATCGGGTCGGTAATGATACCGCGCTCGAGCAGATTGTCGTTGGTCATTGTCTGCATCGTCTCCGACCAGTATGCGCTGGAGCCGACCTCGACACCCAGCTGCAAATCCACATCGCCCAGCGTGTCAAAGTCAAATCGCAGCGTATCCTGCTCGCCGCTCTCATTCTCAATGCTCACGGTACGTGCGCCGTAGTGCACCCGCATCAGATCGACAAAGCTGCGCACGGTGTCCTCCACAAATCGGAAAAACTCCATTTTGACCAGCTCGAGCGGCGCGATGGTCGCCTGCTGTACCGTCACGATCGCGGAGGTATTATCCGGCTTGACGTTGCCGAGCGCGGCGTCGGACGCGCCCATCAGCTCCATCGTGTCCTCCATCATCTGTGAGAGCAGCGGCATGACCTGCGCGGAGATATCCGGCGCGCGGAACGCCGCCAAAATCGCCTCGTTCGGGTTGCCACGCATGCCGACCGCCTTGCCGATATCCGACGAATAGCCGTTGGGGAAGCGCGTCATGTCATAGATGATCTTGGGGAACGCGACATGCTTGATACACTGGACGTACATCGAATACAGCTTGTTGATGGCGATCTGATTGGGAATTGCCTCCGTGATGGGCGAGGAGCCGTGGAAGCAGTTTTTGACGCGCTCCCAGCTCATATAAGCCACAGGATAGCGGCGATAGGGTGCGAGCGTCTCGCGCATGACGACCGCGTGCTGGGTGCATTTAAAAAACGAGATACCGTCCTTTGTGCGCTCCATGCGCAATAGCAGCGTCACCATGTTGTCCGTGTCGTCGGTCAACGGGTCGTACTGCGGTTCGAGCATGCTATCCGGCCCGATGCACTCCGCCTCCGCCCGGCTCATGCCGCGCGCCATCGCTTCATTTCGCACGTCCTCCACCGACCGGCGCATCGCAATGATGATGTACGGCTGCCGCTGCACATCGTCCACCGCCGGATTGCCGAAAAAGATATCGGTGTTTTCAATGACGTCCACCTCGATGTCGCCCGTGACCTTCTGGCCGCTGTCTTTGTCCGGGTCAAACCGGATGTAAAAGCAGCCGTCGCCGTCGACGCAGGCGTTGCGCAGCATGTAGCGGTTTTTGCTCTTGATGCCCGCGCGCTCGATGACCGACGCAATGGCGTGGTCGAGCGCCTTTTGCAGCGTCTCGGTCTGCTGCGACATCTGAAACGGCGTCGCGGTCACCGCAATATCGTCCGATACCAGCATCGAGATGAACAGATTGACCACGCGGCGCAGCACGTTGAAAATGAGCGGGTCGAGCGTCGTGACATTCAGGCCCTCCCATTGGCGGCCGACAAAGAAATTCTCATTGGTGCGCACGCGGTCATACAGGTCGATGCGGTTGTTGTAGTCAATGCCACGCTGGTATTCCTTCCACACCGATTCAGCTGTCCGCATCATCGTCCTCCTTCTTCGGGCCGGTATAGGCGAGCATGGCCGCGATATCGCGGCTGAGCGCGTCGTCGTGCTCCAGCCAGTCCGCATCCGCCGGTGGCGGCGTGCTGCGGTGCGCGTCGCGCACCAATCCGCGCGCTGCTAACAGTCCGCACACGAAGCACAGCAGACTGCAGGCACAGCAAATGATATACTCCATCGTTTCTCCTCCTTATGAGCCATATGATAGGAACGCGCTGACGTCGCCGTCATAGCGCGCCAGCTGCCACGGCACGCCGCCTACCCGTACCGTCGCGGCAAAATACCGCAGCGCATCCGGCGCATGGGTCAGCTCATGCGGGGTGTTCGCCGTGTCGTTCGGGTTGGTTTCATCCGCGCGCAGCGCCGGTAGCGTCCGGATGAGGTTTTTGCAGGTCGGATTGATTTTCAGCTTGGTCGTGCGGATGCCCTGCTCGTCGGTAAATGGCCGCAGATACTCCTTGACCGCATACCAGCCGGACACGCGCTCTCCCATCGCTTTGTCGAAAAACAGTCCCTTTTCCGCAAAAATCTCAATGGCGGAGCGCCCCGTCTCCTGTCGGCGGTTGAACAGATCGGGCGGCGCGAGCCGCTGCGCGATGACCTCATCCGGCTGCTCCGCCGTCAAAATCGCCTCCGCCGCCTGTGAGATAATCAGTCCGGAGCGGTACACCTCGCGGTATACCCAGGCCGTGCCATCCGGCGCAAGCGCAATCCATAGCGCCGCCAGCATATCCAGACCGTAATCGATCGCCAGATAGCGTTTCCACCACGACGGGATGTGTGCCGGCATCGGCGCGACATGCAGTTCGGTGGAAAACTCACAAAAGTACTGTCCCTCG
Source organism: uncultured Butyricicoccus sp. (assembly GCA_964513445.1). GTDB lineage: Bacteria > Bacillota > Clostridia > Oscillospirales > Butyricicoccaceae > Butyricicoccus_A. Next base: position 26,641 of record CAZEMM010000021.1, read on the forward strand.
AATAAATCCCACTCGCCGTACAGCAGCGCCTTTTGCTCGCGGCTGTCCAGCAGCTTGAGGCGGGAGACATAGTCCGGGTCGCTGCGCATCAGGAAGGTATTGTCCTGCACCTTCGCGGGCAAAAATAACCTGCCATCCTGCTCCTCAAACGGCACCAGACTGTCGATATAGCGCGCCTTGACCCAGCTGTGCCCCACGCCGCCCGGGTTGGTGGCGGATTTGACCTGCTTGGGATAGCCGTTGACGCCGCGCACACGCGAGAGCAGATACTTGAACTGGAATTCGGTAAAATGCGTCAGCTCGTCAAAGCGGATGACGTCGTATTCCGCGCTCTGGTATCTCGTCACATCGTTTTCATTGTCACAGTAGCCAAATTCGATGACCGACTGGTTGACAAACGTCCAGCGGTGGCTGGTCTCGCCATAGCTTGCGACCTCGCGCGGATACAGCGTCAGCGACGTCTGGATAAGCGACCGCTTGAGCTCAGGGAGCGTCCGGCGCAGCACCAGCTGCCGCGAGCGCGGATATTGCAGCGCGAAAATGAGCGCGTCGATGAGCTGCGCATAGCTTTTTCCGCCGCCTGCCGCGCCGCCGAACAGCGTTTCAAATGCGGTGGAACGAATGAATTGCAGCTGCCGTTTGGTGACGGAGATTTCCATTATTCCACCACCCGCAGCACCAGCTCAAATTGCTTGTCCTTCCCGTCGTCCGGCTCCGGCATCTGGCCCTTGCCGACCGTCCGCTCGAGAATTTCCTTTGCCACACCGGCGCGCGCCATTCCCGTGAGCGAATCATCCTCCAGCATATTGCAGAGGCACTGCGCCGCCTCCGGCGAATGATCGCACAGGATATCGCGCACCTTGTCGGTATGTGTTTTGCGTTTTCGTCTTGTTTGCGCCAACCGCATTCCTCCTTCCGGATAGTTTTTTGACAACTCACGCCCTTGATAATACGGCGGGTCATCCCGCTTGTACACGACGATTTTTTTCAATCGTGTGGAAAAATGTATTTTCCCTCTTGACAAACGCGCCGTCTCATTGTATGATTGTATCAGTCAATTAATACAATAACACATACTGTCAAGGAGGTGCGTCATGCAGTGGAATCTAACCGATGACCGTCCGATCTATTTGCAGCTGATGGACACCATCACGCTCGCTATCGCGTCCGGCACGCTTGCGGCGGGCAGCCGTCTGCCGTCTGTGCGGGAGCTTGCGGCGGATGCCGGCGTCAATCCCAATACCATGCAGCGCGCGCTCGCTGAGCTGGAGCGGGACGGCCTGCTGTATTCACAGCGCACGGCCGGACGGTTCGTCACCGATGAATCGGAAGCCATTCAGCTCAAACGAAGGGAGTTCGCCATGCAGCAAATTGAAGCATTCCTGTCTTCCATGTACAAGATGGGATATACGCAGCAGCAGGTCATTGATCTGATCTGCCAAGTCAAAATGAAAGGAGAATAAACCATGGAACCGATTTTACAGTGCACCGGCGTGCAAAAACGGTACGGCGGCAAGCTCGCGCTGGATAACGTCACATTTTCACTTGCGCGCGGTCGCATCGTCGGTCTGCTCGGCCCAAATGGCAGCGGCAAGACGACGCTTATCAAGCTGGCAAACGGCCTGCTCACGCCCACCGGCGGCGAGCTGCTCATCAATGGGAAACTGCCCGGCCCGGACACCCACGCATGCGTGTCCTATCTGCCGGAGCGCAGCTATCTGAGCGACTGGATGAACGCCAACGACCTGCTGAAATTCTTTGACGATTTTTACGCGGACTTTGACATTGACAAGGCGGCGGATATGCTGATGCGTCTGGGTGTGCAGCCAAACGCCCCGCTCCGCTCGATGTCCAAGGGCACAAAGGAAAAAATCCAGCTGGTCGTCGTCATGAGCCGGCAGGCTGATCTGTATCTGCTGGATGAGCCGATCGGCGGCGTCGACCCGGCGGCGCGCGATTATATACTTAGTACAATTCTGACCAACTACAACGAAAACAGCACCGTTCTCATCTCGACGCATTTGATCGCCGATATTGAAAAGGTGCTGGATGAAGTGATTTTTTTGCAAAACGGACAGCTTCGGCTGCAAAAATCCGTCGATGACATCCGTGCGCAGTACGGCAAATCGGTTGACGCGCTATTTCGGGAGGTGTTCGCATGCTAAGCAAGCTCATCAATCATGAATTTAAGGCGACACGGCGTATTTTCCTGCCGTTTTACGGGCTGATTTTCGCCCTTGCCATCATCAATGCCATCTCCATCGCCCTGGATCATTCTCTTGAATCTCTGCCCGGCGGTTGGATCCTGGTTGCGTATATCGTTGCGATGTGCGCCATCGGCATCATTGCGTTTGTGTATATGATTCGCCGGTTTTATGTCAATCTGCTGGGCGATGAGGGCTATCTGATGTTCACGCTGCCTGTGCGCCCGTCCGAGCTGATCTGGTCGAAGTGCATTGTTTCCGTCGTCTGGTTCTTTGTCTCCGCGCTGGTCGGCATTCTATCACTTATCATTGTGACCATTTCGATTTCCGGCCTGATCAGAGGCTCGTTTTGGAACGAAGCTGGCTCCGTCCTTTTCATGCTGTTTGAGCAAAACGGCGTGCATACCGTATTCATCCCGCTGGTCGCGCTGGTGCTCGCCATCGTCTGGATGGCAAATTTCTGCATGCACATTTATGCGTGCCTTGCCATTGGCGGACTGGCAAATAACCACCGTCTGGGTGCTGCCATCGGCGCGTATGTCGTCATCAGCTTCGCGTGGAACCTGCTCGTCGCGCTCAGCGCATCGATCTCCGACGCGCTGAATCTCCCTGACCTCAATCTGCATGTGTCTTTAAATCTGAATCCGGGTTACGTCCAGAACCACTATCAAATCTATCTTGTGCTTGCCATCTGCATTCTGTGGGAGGCCATTAACGTCATCGCGAATTTCCTTATCACCAATTATCTGCTCAGCCATAAGCTCAATTTGCAATAATGCAAACTGTGCAGCAGGCTGAGAAAAAGATATCTGTTATGCACACACTGGGGGAATATCCTGGGCGGAAGCATGCTGTTACATCGAGGAATGTATGTGACATTAGGACGGGG
>CAZEMM010000022.1:0-29709 GCA_964513445.1 uncultured Butyricicoccus sp.
GCGAACGGGATTTTCTCCGCGTCGTTAATGTGCGCAATGAATATCTTTTCCGGATCAAGGCTGCGAATCACGTCAAAATCTGCGCCGACATCCCACAGATACAGATTGAAGTCATCCACAACCAGCCCGACCTCCGGCCTGTTGACCCTTTGAACCAGCCTCCATGCGGTCTTTATGTCGCCAATTCCCATCGTACCGACAGGCTCAAAAGCGATTCTCATACCCGCTTCCTTTCCCATGTCTGCAAGACGGTCAAGCACCTGAACGGTATCCTCAAAAACAGCTTCTGGCGTCACGCCGTCCGGCAGGTCAACGCGCTCGTTCGACAGCACAATCACGGTGTCTGCTCCGGTCGCCTTTCCCAGCTCGCACGCGAACCGGAACTGGCGGCAAACATCCTCCCATTGTGCTTCCGAACAGAAGTTGATGGCGAATATCGCGTTGATCGTCGCGCATCCCAGCCCATACTCCTGCAAAAGTGCTCCCAGATCCTCCAGGGAATGGTCTTCCAGATACTCCCGCGCTTTCTGGAAATCAAGCTCGATCAGCGGGAAGCCCGCTTTGGCGCAAAGCTGGACATCCCGTTCCAGCGTGGAGGTTTCCGAGCAGGTTTGAAGATTATAACAGCATCTCATTCTTTCACCTCCTTTTCTTACTTTTTTACACAAAAATGTGTTTATTTATTACTTTTATTTTGTTCCAAACTGTGTAAATTATCAATACGTAGAAAGGACGAAATTGATAAATTTAAGTCCTTTTCCGCCATGTTTTTGTTCATATTGCCCTATGAATCCCTATTAAAAATTATCAAAATTCCGGATGTGATCTCTCCTGACTCGATATGGCAGATCTCAACGGCGAGCAATGAATCATTGGGCTGAAAATATGGCGTGTAACGCCTGTCATGAGTGGGTTTAACAGGAAAACGAGGCTGAGAAATGCGGCAGAACCGCCTTTTCTCAGCCTCGTTTAAAAGCTGTGTATTGCCAGTGCGGGGATTCGGTCTATACCCTTAATGAAAGAATGCATCAGAGTAATTCCCTTGTGATGATCGAGGTTTCCACATACTCAACCTCTCGCTTCACGCGATGTCCATATACAAGCAGCTCATGCAAAATCAAAATTGCGCGGTATACCTGCGCAGAAAAATCCTGCTCCACCACAAAATCAATGCGTCCGGCACGCAACGACCGTTTTGCGAACGGTGTCAGATCGTTGACCACAACCGCTACGCGACGCCGCGTTCCCTTGAGCGCGTCGACACAGGCGCGCACATTCTCTGTTCCCATATAGATGCCATGGATCTGCGGGTATTGCTCCAGCTTGCGCCGGATGGTCTCATAGGTGAGGTCATACCGCTCAAAGCATTCTGCCAGTTGATAGCGGTCGGGCGCAAAGCCGAGCGCGGCAAAGCGCTCCAAAAAACCGTCAATACGCCCGCGGTTGGAGAGAAACTCCATGTTGCCGGTGATAATGAGCACTTGGTCCTTGGGCGCAATGGATCGGGACAGCAGACCCGCCGCAACCCGTCCTGATTTCAACAGATCCTGTCCGACAAAGCAAACGCGTTTGCTGTCCGGCAAATCGGAATTGTAGGTCACGACCGCAACACCCGCCTGATACAGCCGCTCTACCTCTGCCTGCATCAGGATATTATCCGGCGCATTGAGCACCAAGCCCTTCACTCCCAGCTCCAGCAACTGCTCACACACGTCGATGTATTCTTCATCTGAGCGACTGTGCATCTGGCGCACCTCCAGCACAACACGCGTTGCATGTACTGTACGCGCCGCCATATGAATGCCTCGCAGCGTAGCATCTCGGAAATAGGTATCCAACCAGTGCGGAACAATTACACCGATACAGATCCGGTCGCCGCCCGTATCTGGCACTTGATAGCCGGTCTCTTCAATGATGCGCTGCACCCGCGCCCGCACCTCAGGACTGACGTCCGGCTGATTGTTGAGTACACGGCTGACCGTGCCGCGCGAGACGCCCGCAAGCGCCGCAATGCTTCTCACCGTATGCTTCATATCGCATCCTCTCCTTCTGTCCAGTATATCACAGAAGCACGCTGTCCTCAACAATGTTGTCACGCGTCACGGTTATTTTCAAGCAAATCATTCGACTTCGTTATGAACTTTGTAAAAGCAAAAAAATTATTTTTAGTCATGTATACAAAGTGTTTTTTAACTTATTGACTTCTTTTTCTTATTTTTTTACAATATAGCCATACCGACAAGGTAAACAGCGCGCTGGCAAAGCAATCATACAACATTGTTTCTTTTTTTGGAGGAATGGTCATGAAGACAATTAAAGTTGGCATCGCAGGCTTGGGCCGTCTCGGCAAGGTACACGCAAACAATATCGCATACAAAATTCCAAATGCACAGCTGACGGCCGCGTGCTCCATCGTTCCGTCGGAGCTGGATTACGCGCAGAAGGAGTTGGGCATTTCTGACGTATATACCGACTTCCGTGAAATGCTCGCAAAGGCTGACATTGACGCGGTCGCTATCGTCACTACTTCATCCGAGCACTGCTGGCAGATCGAGGCCGCGCTGGACGCAGGCAAGCATGTCTTTTCTGACAAGCCGCTGGGCGTTAATTTGGAGGAGTGCAAGGTTGCGGAGGCAGCTGTCGAGCGAAATCCAGACAAGGTATTTTTTCTCGGGTTTATGCGCCGCTATGATACATCCTATGCCTACGCAAAACAAAAGATCAAGGAGGGCGCCATCGGCACGCCATACATGGTAAAGGCAGTCGGCATTGACCCGGAGGCATTGGTCGAAGGCTCCATCAAGTTTGCAGCGACCTCCGGCGGCATCTTCATTGACATGGCAATTCACGACATCGACCTGATGCGCTGGTTCCTCGAGGACGAGCCGACTGAGGTCTACGCACTTGGCTGCACCTTTAAGCACCCGGAATTCCAGAAGGCAGGCGACGACGAAACAGCTGTCGCAACCTATAAATTCAAAAACGGCGGTATTGGCGTCATTCATGTCGGCCGTACCGCAGCGCACGGTTATCATGTGGAAACCGAGATCGTCGGCACGGATGGCAGCATTCGCATCAGTCCGGTACCGGAAAAGAATCTGGCGATGCTGTACAACAAAAACGGCGTGGTAACCGAATGCGTCGAGGGCTTCCCGCAGCGCTTCGCTGAATCCTATCTGGCTGAAATGCAGGAGTTTGTTGACTGCATCTGCGAGGGCAGAAAGCCGGGCGTCACTGTATACGACGGCACAAAGTCCACTGCAATTGGCTTTGCGACAACAGAAGCATGGAAGTCTGGTAAGACGGTTAAAATGGACATCTAAATTGACAAATCTGTTCTGTTCAGCCACAATTTTTAATAAAAGCGCATGCCGCCCGTGTATGCGCTTTTTTCTTGCGTTGTTCTGATGTGCGCTTCCTTTTGGGGACACAAAAATACTCCCTCTACAATCGACGGCGATTCTCTCACCGTCTCTCGTAAAGGGAGCATTTCGTCATCCAATCACATGAATGACTTTCAAAAAAAGAAGAGATCAAATCTTAGCTTGCGACCATGTTTGGCAACCAATAAATAATCTGTGGGAATGCCGTTACAAGCACAACCACCAGAACAACCATCGCGATAAACGGGATAACACCCTTATAGATTTCTCCAATTTTAACCTCCGGCGGCACTACGCCTTTGATATAAAACAGTGCGAAACCAAAGGGAGGCGTCATGAAGCAGGTCTGCAACATAACTGCGGTGACTGCGACGATCCACAGGCGATCAAAGCCAAACATATCCATAATTGGCAGAAAGATCGGGAATACGATCATGACGATGCCCAGCCAGTCGATGAACATACCGAGGACAAACACAATCAGCATCATAATCGCAAACACGCCCCATTTGCCAATGCCCAAACTGACAACCAGGTCAGCAATCAGCTGATTGCCGTCCAGAGACATGAAGATGCCGGTAAAAGCGGATGCACCAAACAGGATGATAAATACCATCGCACTGGTTTTTGCCGTGTCAATCAGAGACTCATACAACATCTTCAAGCTGAACTGCTTATAGAACACCGCAAGAATCAGCGCAAATAAAGCGCCTATGCCGGAAGCCTCTGTCGGAGTCGCCCAACCACCGAAGATCGAGCCAAGAACGCCAACAATCAGAATGACAGGCGGAATCAGGTTGATCAACGAACCGGAAACGCGATCGCGGAACGGCATAACCTCCAGTTCCTCTGTTGTCATCGCCGGGCCATAATCCGGGTGAATGTGGCAAATGACAAACACATAGATCATGTAACACAGCGAAAGCAACAGGCCGGGGACGATTGCCGCAAAGAAAATCTTGCCGACTGATACCTCGGCATATGAACCCATCGATACCAGCATGATTGACGGCGGTATCAAAATACCCAATGAACCGCCGGCACACACCATGCCGCAGGCAAGCGAGGGCTTATAGCCGCACTTTAGCAAGACCGGCATGGATAGCATGCCCATTGTGACAACAGATGCACCGACAATGCCGGTCGTCGCCGCAAATACAGTTGAAACAAGAATAACTGCCAGGCCAAGACCGCCCTTTAGCGGGCCCAGCAAGTAGCGAATGGACATGAACAAACCATCCGCGACCTTGGAGTGTGTCAGGAAGTTTGCCATTAGGACAAACATCGGGATTGCGACCATCGAATAGCTCTGCATCTGATCGTAGACCTTTGTCATCGCAATTGAAATGCCCGGTCCACCCCATGCGAGATATCCAATGATAACACCGGCACCGCCAAGGACAAATGCCAGCTCCTGACCGGTGATCAGACCAATGACCATAAGAATGAACAGTCCGATCAGCATGATAATCGACATCTCTGTGGCGCCAAGGCCGGACCACGCAACGAAGTTATCAAGTAACTGCATCATGCCTCCGCACCTCCCTCTGTATTCTCCGATTTCTCCAGTTTCTTCTGCTTCAGCTCATCCACAATACCGCAGATGCACTTCAGCATTTCGGAAACGCCCTGAAGCGCAAGCATCGTAATGCCGAGGAACAAGCACAGCTTCACCGGCCACGTCGGAGGTGCCCAGACGGAGTAGCTCTTTTCTCCCGTTACAAATGCTTTGAGAAAGAAACTGAAGCTTTCCGGTACCAGTGCAAACGCAAACGGAACCAAAAAGATAATGTACGTAATCAAATGCAGGATGTTTTGTGTCAGCGGCTTGAGACGCGCAAACAGAACGTCAACCGCTACAAACGCCTTTTTCTGAAAGCCATATGCACAGACCATAATGATATAACAGCCAAATATCATGCAGATCGAATCCTGCGTCCAAATCTGTGGTCTTTGCAGCAGGCGGCGCATAACGACCTCGATTACAATGACTCCGAGAACACCAAGTACGGCAAAGGAACAGATACGTCCAATCCAGTCATTGATGAGGTCAATTACGCTGCTAACACGTTTCATAATTTTCATCTTAATCCCTCATATCATAACCGTCTTTTATTCGCCGCTACTACTATTATCTGTATCTAGATCGTCGTAATTAAAGCCCCAGCTGTAATCGCCGAGCATATCTCGATAGGTATCCGCTTTTTCACGGTACGCCTTCATGGAATCATATACCATCTTAAAGTTCGCGTTCGACGCGGCTTCCGCCTCGTATACCTCCTGACAGGTTTCACGGATAGTCGCCCAGTCCTCACTGTTCAGCTCCGTGACGATGCAGCCGTCCTCTTCCAGCATCTTTTCTGTGGATTCAAAATCCATCCACAGATAGCGAGCGAGCTGCTCACCTGTACAGGTCTCTGCCGCAGTTTGAATGGCCAGCTGATATTCCTCCGGCAGCTCGTCCCATGCATCCTTGTTAATCATGACGCCATTGACACCAGCAGACTGATACCATGCCGGTGAGCACCAGTATGGAGCAACCTCCTGTAATTTCAGCGAATCATCCGAGCACGGCGTGGAGAATTCGCCGCCGTCTATAACGCCGCGCTGCAGTGACTCATACAGCTCACTTGCCGCAACGGTCGTGATATTGATTCCCAACTTCTCCGCAACGCGTCCTGCGAGAACGCCGCCCAGACGAATTTTCATCTTCTGCATGTCTGCGATCGACGTGATTGGCTGAGTGGAACGGATGCCGGACTCTGCGTGATTAACCATGATTGGGAAATAGGTCATATTGTACTGTCCGTATATCTCCTGATAGCACTCCAAGCCGCCGCCCTGGTTGATCCAGATGTAGTAATCCAAACCGGAAAAGTTATCCATTGTTGTAGAAAGCAGCTCGAAAGTGGTATCCTTGCCGCTCCAGTAGCCTCCCCAATCGCCGCCACATTGAATCGTGCCGTCCTGAACATAATCGAACAGCTGATTGGCTGCGCATAGCGAGCCCTCCGGATAGTTTGTGATCGTAAACCTTCCATCTGTCAATTGGCTTACCAGCTCAGCGAATCGTTCGTCACAGGTATAGTGAATATTGCCACTTCCCCAGGTAGACCCCATTTTCCATGTGATGACAGGCAGACTGCTGTCACCGCTCGCAACAGAGTTAGCGTTTGCTGCATCCATCATCCCGCTGTCTGCACCGCAGCCGGTCAGGCACAGCATACTCGCAACAGCGCCGCAAAGTAATCCTGCGATCAGTCGTTTGACTTTCATCTTATTAAACCTCCCAGATATTTTTTCTATCAACAAGCGTCATGTGCGACGCTTTTGATCAAACCATCAGAGGAGGTCAGGGCTAGTCATCATTGTCATCAGCAAGCGCGTTAATTGCCTCGACGATCTGTTGCTGTTCCTCCGTCAGATTTTGATACAGCTGCTGTGCAGCAGCCCGAAAGCGATCCGCCTCGTCACTATCAAGCAATACCATATAGCATCCGCTGCGTGATGCGTGCATCATTGCACGCACCTCTGCGGAAATCCAATGCTCCCTCTGCCACTGCGATGCTTCTGCAGCACAGTCCGCAATGATGTCGCGCTGCTCGGCTGTCAATTGGTTCAGGCTGGCTTGTGACGCAATCAGCACATCGGCATTGTATGTATGCCTGTCATAGACCCAATATGGTGCCAGACGATAATATCCGCTGTCCACATAGGTTGGAAGATTGTCCTCCGCCCCATCGATCTGCCCGCTGCGCAGCGCAGCTGCTAAATCCGTGGCCGGCATCGAGACTGCCTGCGCACCCCATTGCTCGACCAAATCCGTCATAAAGGGTGCAGACGAAACGCGCAGACGAAGACCCTTCATCTCTTCAAGTGAGCCAAGAACCTTTTTCGTGCTAAAAAAGCAGCGGAAACCGGCATAAAAGTATGTCAGTCCCTGCAAATCCGATGTATGCAGCGATTCAAGCGCTGTTTGTCCAATCTCACCGTCTAATACCCGGAACAGATGCTCGTCTGAAACATATTCATACGGCATTTGCAGCGCAATCATCTGCGGCGCATATTCCGATGCGTCTACCGCAGAGACCCGAACAAAGTCAATCCCGCCAAAACGGCACTGCTCCAGCACTTCGTTCTCATTTCCCAGCTCGTTATCAAAATATGGCTCGATGACGACGGCGCCATCGGTTCGTTCTTCAACCATGTCGCAAAAGCGGCTACATGCAAGATTTGTCACAAAGTTTTGACTCTGACCGCTTGCCAGGCGGAGATACTGTACCGACGCAGTTTCCTCCGCTTCGGTTTCCCCACTTGTACATCCGCTCAGCACCAACAGAATCACAAGGAAAGATAGATATTTCAAAGGTTTCATACTTTCCTCCCCTCTTTTATTATACCGATGTTAAAATCCGTCGAACACCGTAAATTTTTGCAATCGCACTGGTTAAAAAAAGGTAAAACGCAAAATATCAACTGGTTTTTTGTGCGATATGCACAAATTACGGCGTTTTATGTTCGTTGCGGTATTTAGTTGGAGTCATACCCAGATGACGCTTAAATACCTTGGAAAAATAATTTGCATCCGCATACCCAACGCGCGGTGCAATTTCACGCACGGGAAATTCTGTCGCGCGAAGCAGCTCGGCTGCCCGCTCAATGCGATATGAGGTCAGATATTCCAAAAACGTTTGATTATATGAGGCGCGGAACAGGCGTGAAAAATAAAACGTGCTCATTCCCATCGCATCTGCCGCCTGTTTCAGCGAAACATCCTCCACATAGTGGCTTTTCAGCCATATCGAAAACTGGATCTGGAACGCGCTGCGATGGTCGCCCTCCAGCTGTGTCTCAGCCTCCCCCAATTGCAGCACCTTGCGCAGACAATCCTCGATCTGTACTTTGTCAAACGGCTTGAGCAGATAATCGTCTCCGCCCACCCGTAATGCGCCGACCGCGTAATCAAAGCGGTCAAATGCGGTTAAAAATATAATTTTTGTGTCCGGGTGGCTCTGTCGAATCACCGCAGCGGCTTCAAGGCCGGTTAGAATCGGCATCTCGATATCCATAAAAACCAACTGCGGGTCGAGCTGCTCCACCCGGTCGATTGCCTCTCTGCCATTGGAGGCACCTTCAATCAGTGCGTCACCAAGCCTGCGGCGCAGGTGCTGCATCAGCGTTATCCTGCTCAGCTCTTCATCCTCTGCCACCAAAATCTTAATCATTTGTCTTCTCTCCTTCCGGAATATGGATACGCGCAGCCGTACCGATGCCGCAAACACTGTACAAATGAAACGATCCGCCCATCGTTTCAATGCGCTGTGTGATATTTTCCAGGCCGATGGAATGTTTTTCTTCAGATGACGTTGGAGTCAGTTCGGATGGATTAAACCCGCATCCGTTATCAGAAATGGTAACACAGCAGCCCTCTTCTGTTCTGCGCGTTGTTATGCGGATACGCCCGCCTGCCGTGCGCTGCCGCATTCCGTGTACAATAGCGTTTTCAACCAACGGCTGTACAATAAATTTCGGTACACTGATTTGGTCACAGGACGCGTCACAATCCATCTCAAATACGATTCGCTCACCGAACCGCATTTCCTGTAAGGATATGTAATCGCGCACCAGATCCAGTTCTCTTGACAGCGTCACCACTGCGTCATCATTTTCCAGCGTATACCGAAAGAATTTAGACAATCGCAAAATCATGTCCTCGCTTACTGCGGCATCCTCCATCTCAGCCATATTCGCAATGCTTTGCAGTGTATTAAACAGAAAATGCGGATTGATCTGGCTTTGCAGCTGAGCAAACCGGCTATGCTCCACCATTTGGCTGAGGCGAGCCTCCTCTTCCTGATGATGGCGCAAGTCCTTCTCCATCTGGGCTTCCGCTTCCAGCGCGTGAATCGTGTGCGAAATCTGATGTTTCATCTGATTAAAGGAGTTTGCCAGCTGGCCGATCTCATCCGTCTGTGAATAGTTTAAATCCGGCTCATCATACCGACCCTGTGCAACCTGCAATGAAGCATCATTTAAACGCCTGACTGGAACGACGACGCTATTCATCAGCATGGTAAAGCCACATGTCATTCCAAATACGCACAAAACGATCATCACAATTAAGATCATATTATTGCGTGTCATCTGACTTCCCAGCTCAAGATAGCTTAGTTTACCCTCCTCCAGCATTTCATCCGTCAAATCATCAGCATATCCGCACAGATAATTCCCTTCAGCCTGCAGTTCGGAAAAGATCTGCTGTTCAAACTGTCCCTCCTGCAGTGTCTGCAAAAAGTACTCCTGTCGCTGCCGATAGGTCTCCAGTGTGCGTTCAATAACCTGTTTTATTCGCTTTATGTCTGTGCTGTCCGTCGAATCCTTTTCCATCAATCTTTGCAAATACTTGTCGCTTGTTTGGCGTACTTTCTCACATTGACTGAGCTCCTCTGAATCTATCATAGCATATGCCATTCGTTCCATCTGTTTGGTTTCCATCTGGATCGCTTCGGAAAAATCGCTGCAATTGCTGTACTCCGCAAGGATTGCGTCCGTTTGAGCGTGATAGGAATAAAATTCAGAAAATATCAGGCCAATCAAAATCATCATGGGCACGATAAAGGTTGCACATAACAGGATTACCTTATAAGGTATGGATAACCGATGCCAACATGCTGCAATTATTTTAGACATAAATGAATCTCCCCTTGTAACGAAACCGCTTTATATAAACCCAGTATAAGAGTATAACGCGAAAATAACAAGCTTTCCCGCATATGGATTGCAGAAAAGACTTGTGCACATATGCAAATCATATTACAATAAACCAACTGGAGGTGTGCAACATCTCTTTTTCAAAGAAGAAAATTGCCATGTCCCTGTCAATGGAAAACGGCAAGCGCGGTTTAAACCGCGATACTATCAAATATTTCGCTATGCTTGCTATGCTGCTCAACCATATTGCAACGATTTTTTTACAGAGCGGCACGGTATTATGCGAGCTTTTCCTCAATATCGGCTATTTTACAGGCATAACCATGTGTTATTTTCTAGTAGAGGGCTATCGTTATACCCGCTCCAAAACGCGGTATTTCTTACGCCTGTTGACCTTTGCTATTATTTCAGAATTTCCGTACTGCTTTGCCTTTTCCCAGGATACAACTATCACGTTTTATGGAATGAACATGCTGTTTACGCTATGTCTGTGCTTCATCCTGATTGCGGCTAATCGGTCGCTGCACAGCAGAGCTTTATATGGCTGCATCATCATTGTTGTCATTGCGCTGAGTTTTTTCTGTTCGTGGGCAGTTATGGCACCGCTGTTCACTCTACTGTTTTTATGGTCGGAATGGTCGGACGGTAACCGCGACAAAACAAAAATTGCTTTTTTTGTCTCCGCAGTTCTGTTCGGCGCGTTAAATCTTCTGGGTGGTCTGGGACGGTTTCCGGCGTCCATCAATGTACTGTATGCCGTGTTGAGTATGCTTGGCATTGGCTTTTCCGGCGTTTGTATCATTTGCTGCTATAGCGGCGAACGCACGCAGCGCGGCCGCCAGTTCTCCAAATGGTTTTTCTATCTGTTTTATCCGCTGCATTTGCTTGCACTGGGTCTGATTCGCCTGTATCTGCAATAATTTCACATGATAGATTCATTGTAAAACTGGTTAATTACTTGAAAAAAATATAGTGATTTCCCCGTATGGTAGAATGGAACTGCAATATAAAATCTGCCAAGGGAGGGCAATCACCATGGACAACAGGTGCGACGCAATATGCGCAGGCAGCGCTTGCATGTGCATAAAAAATGCGATACAATAAAAGAAAAACAGACTGGTTAGCGGACAGGAGGAGAAAAATGAAGAACTTTCAATATTACACACCGACCCGTGTTGTATTTGGAAGGGACAGCGTGCAACAGGTTGGCGCATTGCTACAGGAATACGGCGCGACAAAGGTGCTCATCCATTACGGAGGTGGAAGCGCAAAGTGCAGCGGCCTGCTCGACCACGTAGAGCAGGCATTACAGCAGGCCGGCATCACTTATGTTTCATTGGGCGGCGTACAGCCGAATCCGCGCCTTGGTCTGGTGCGTGAGGGTATCGATCTGTGCAAACGCGAGGGCGTAGATTTTTTGCTTGCCGTCGGCGGCGGCTCCGTCATTGACTCAGCAAAGGCCATTGGCTATGGCATTACCAACGAAGGCGATGTTTGGTCACATTATGAAAAGAAAAAGGCGCCGCCGTTCTGCGCGCCAATCGGTACGATTTTAACGATTGCTGCGGCGGGCAGCGAGATGAGCGATTCCTCAGTCATTACCAATGAGAAGGGATGGCTCAAACGCGGCTTAAGCAGCAATGCCTGCCGCTGTAAATTTGCAATTATGGATCCGACGCTGACCTTTACGCTTCCGGCCTATCAGACAGCGAGCGGTGCGGCGGATATCATGATGCATACGATGGAACGCTATTTTACGCAGGTTCAAACCATGGGCTTAACCGATGCAATTGCGGAGGGCTTGATGCGCTCTGTTATGCACGATGTTAAGGCGGCGCTCGCAAACCCGGAGGATTATGATGCGCGTGCGGGCTTGATGTGGGCGAGCAGCTTATCACATAATGGTCTGACCGGATGCGGGACAGATGGCGGCGATTGGTCTAGCCATCAGCTGGAGCATGAGCTTAGCGGCAAATATGATGTGGCGCATGGAGCAGGTCTGTGTGCGGTATGGGCGAGCTGGGCGCGAACCGTTATGCCGGCAGGCCCGGCACGGTTTGCCAAATTTGCCGTTAACGTCATGGGTGTACAGCCGGGTGCAGATGATATGGAGACAGCAAACCGCGGTATTGATGCGATGGAAGCCTTTTTCCATTTCATCGGCATGCCGACATCCATTGGGGAAATGGGTATTACCATGAGCGAGGACGACCTTCGTGAACTGGCATATAAGTGCACCTATATGGATAAACGCACGATCGGACGGTTTGTCACACTGGACAAACAAGCGATCTATGAGATTTATAAGCGTGCACAGTAAGCATTAACCGATATGGCAGGCATCCGGAATCCCGATGTCTGCCAATTGTATTGTACCGCAAAACGGAAGAGCAGACTCTGTTACATGTACCGGTTTATAGGAATCAAATGGAATGGTCAAATGCGCCCGTACTGCGCCCTTTGCAATTATGCCGGTATCGGCATGCAGCCCACTGGAAATATCCAACGCAGCAATATACGCACCTGATCGATTCATCATTTCACACGCCTTGAGACCGGCAGAACGCAGTTCGCCATGAAAGCCCGTGCCGTATAGCGCGTCTACGACCACATCTGCGTCGCGAATCTCGTCAATTTCATCTATGGATTGGATGGATACCGGCAGACCCGACAAACGGTCAAAATTGGTCGCAGCATCCTGTGTGACCGGTTGTCCCTCTGCCAGAATGACGCGTACGTCATATCCGTCCCGAGCGGCAAGCCGGGCGAATACAAAGCCATCGCCGCCGTTGTTGCCCTTGCCTGCGACAATAACAAAACGACGCGCCTGCTCTTTTTTCGACAAGATAATTTGATATGCGGCTTTGCCGGCATTTTCCATCATCTGAAGATAGGACAGACCGGCCGCGTCTGCATTTTTTTCAATTTGCTTCATTTGAGAAGCAGTAACGATACGCATAGAAATAGACCTCCTAAAAAATGATTGAGGGAATGAAGCGATGAAAATAATCAGCGAAGTTTTTATTTGCCCATCTACCGGCTGGGGCGCATTTTTCGTTTATGACGAGGAGGAATGCGAACTGTCCGCACGAGTCTGCGATGAAGGAGAATGGGATCCGGACGCGGCAGACGCGGATGCCCTGCCGGATTTTGAGGCAACTGCAATCTGGTGTGAACAATTTGGATACCGACGCTGTGATTCCTATATGGAAGCGATAGAAATTGCCAGTCAGTTTGACACGGCTTTCTGACGAGAGAAATCAGCGTGATCAATGGTGAAGCTGAACGCGGCAAAACGGTTGCGCAGCAGGATGCGCCTGCGTGCCGGTTGGTCAATGAGATACTGGATTGACTTTGCCATCATTCGTTCACCCCATTCCGATATGAGATATTCATAGTATAACATTTGATGGCATAGAGCGCAATTGTTCAAATTTGCCGGTTGATCACTGCTTAAGGCAGCAGGCGCAACCGGACAAGGGAGATCGTCCTGCACATGAGAGGATCTACTCCATCGGATAAAACAGAAGCCTGCGACAAGCTGTAGAGCCGTCCGGGAACTGAACCGGGCGGCTCTATTGCGCTCTGTCTATCTCGTTATGTGCGGTTTCGGGGCGAAAGCAGGGGATTTCATCTGATATTTCCGGCGGGAATTCTTGTCGTGGATTTCAGCTGCGTGGCCGAGCTGATGCGGAGGACTCCTTTTCCCTCGCATAGGCAAGCGTCTGCCGGAGCGCGCTTTGCTTGTCAACGCCTGCAAGACGCAGCTTGTGCGCATATGCCAAATAATCGGAAAACTGCGGCCCCGGCCGTAGGCCCGCCGAGACCAGATCAGCGCCCTTGACGCAGGGCTGCGCCATCGTTTCGTGAAACAGCGTCAGCCGCTGCGCAAAATACCGCTCGAACTCCGGCGCATATACCGCGCCGGTGCGGCCCAGATAATCCGCCTTGGAAAATAGCACCAAATCCTCCGGACATACCGAGCGATCGAACAGCTTGTTGGTTGCCTTGGGACGTGCGTGCTGTGCCGCAAGCATATTCGGACGCATATGCAGCTCGGTCATATTGCACACATAGCGAATCTGCCTGCGCGCATTTTCCATGCGGCTGAGAAATCGTTCAACCAGCGGCAGCCCCTCCGTCTCATGCCCCAGCGAACGGATACGCCCGTCCACCTCCTCCGTCGTGACGGCCTTGCCAAAATCATGCGTCAGCGCGGTCAGCATCAGTCCCATCGGGTTATGCGCCTGTTCGCGAAGCTTCGCCGCCTCGTCCAGCACCAGCATGGTGTGATTCCACACATCACCCTCCGGATGAAAGGTCGGATTTTGCTGCACGCCGATGAGCGCTTTCACCTCCGGGAACCATATATCCAGCTGTCGCATGCGACGCAGCTCCGCAAAGAAAACCGATGACCGCTCCGCCTTGCCCAGCGCCTTTTGCAGTTCGCCCCAGACGCGCTCACCCGCCAGCTCGGACAAATCCATCGACCGCGCCAGAACAATGGTCTCCTCCGCAATGCGCAGATCAAAGCGCGCAGCAAGCTGTGCTGCACGCAGCACGCGAAGCGGGTCCTCGGCAAAGGTCACCGTGTTGACATGGCGGAGAATCCCGTTTTTCATGTCTGAAACACCGCCGAAATGGTCGATCAGCTCTCCGGTCAGCACATCGCGCATCAACGCGTTCATTGTAAAATCGCGCCGCCGCGCCGCCTTTTTCGTGCCCAAAAACGGGTCGACCGAAACCGCAAAATCCCGATGTCCCCTTCCGGTCGCCATCTCACAGCGCGGCATGGCGATATCCAGTGCATAGCCACGCAGCCCAAAAACGCCAAAGCTCGCGCCCATCTCCAGCCGTTCGCCCAGACTGTCCAGAATATCCGCAAGCCGCTGCGGAGAAATGCCGTGCACTTCGATATCAATGTCCTTGTTTTCACGTCCCCAAATGCTGTCGCGCACATAGCCGCCCACAAAAAAGGTGCGGCCACCTTGCTGTGCGACGCGCCGGGCGATGTGTCTGGCCATATCCAAATCGTCCATGGCATGTCCTCCCTTCTATGCAAAAATGCCAGAGCCGGAAATGCTCCCAAAGCTCTGGCATACGCGACGTTTATTCCATGCCGTCCCAGCAGTATGTGCACAGGCATTCCTTCGGCAGACCGATGGATTCGATCAGATCATCCAGTCTGTGATAGCGCAGTGAAGTAAAGTTCAGCCGTTTGCGGATCTCCTCCAGCATCTCGTCATACTTTGGCGAATCCGGATTGCAATATTCCGCGAGCAGCTCCGGCGTACATTTGCCCTCCTTTTCCAAAATAACGCGGCGCGTAATCAAATCCAGCTCAGATTTCGAGCGCGAGAAGTTGAGGTATTTACAGCCAAACAGCAGTGGCGGACAGGCCGGACGAATGTGTACTTCCTTTGCGCCGTTCTGGAACAAATATTCCGTCGTTTCACCCAGCTGCGTGCCGCGAACGATGGAATCGTCAATAAGCAGCATGCTCTTGTCATGGATGAGCGCCTCGACCGGAATCAGCTTCATCTTCGCGATCAGATTACGCTGGCTCTGGTGCATCGGCATAAATGAGCGCGGCCAGGTCGGCGTGTATTTGATAAATGGACGCGCGTACGGAATGCCGGAGCGGTTGGCATAGCCGATCGCATGTGCGATGCCGGAATCCGGCACGCCCGCGACGATATCCGCCTGTACGTCATCGCGTCTTGCAAGCATATCGCCGCAGCGATAGCGCATCTCCTCGACATTGATGCCCTCATAGCACGACGTCGGATATCCATAGTATACCCACAGGAAGGAGCAGATCTTCATCTTATCGCCCGGCTGCTGTACCACACGGTAGCCATCGTCCCTGATGAAATCAATCTCTCCCGGGCCAAGCTCATGCGCGTCCTGATAGCCGAGATTGAGATAGGCGAAGCTCTCGAAGGAAACGCAGTGCGCATGATCGTTTTTACCGATGATGATCGGTGTGCGGCCCAGCTTATCCCGCGCGGCAAAAATGCCGTCCCTGTTCAAAATCAAAATAGAGAGCGAGCCATCGATCAGCTCCTGCACATAGCGGATGCCCTCCACAATGGACGGTTTGAGATTGATCAGGCTGGCGACGACCTCAGTCGGATTGAGCTTGCCTGCGCTCAGCTCCATATACTGTGTAAAGCCCTTCTCCATCGACATTTTCGCAAGCTCACTCAAGTTGTTAATGATGCCGACCGTCGTAATGGCAAAGCTGCCGAGATGCGAGTGCACCAACAGCGGCTGCGGCTCATTGTCCGAAATGCAGCCAATGCCGGAATTTCCCTGCAATTCATCCAAATCGCCCTCAAATTTTGTGCGGAACGGCGCGTGCTCGATGTTATGTATCGCACGATGAAAACCCGATTTTCCGTCATACACGGCCATGCCGCCTCGGCGCGTACCCAAATGCGAATGATAATCCACGCCGAAAAACAGGTCGTTCGTGCAGCTCATCTGCGAAACAACACCAAAAAATCCACCCATAAACGAAATCCTCCGTTATCCATCAATTCTATTTTTTTGTCTGCATCCAGACAATATTTCGGCCTAATCAAAAATATTGTACTCCTTTTTCGGCTCGAAGGAAAGAGAGAATGTAAACATATTGCCAAATAACACGTCATTTTAGTATAATTGAAGCTTTTCTGTCCGATTTCCCGCTTATTTTTGACCAAATTTCACATTTTTTCGAGGATGGCATTGATTTTCCCAAAAAAATATGGTTATCTATTGATAGTAAATTCAATTCGGTGAGGTAATCAAAAATGAAGCCTATCAAAGAAGGAAAAGTACGTGAGATTTATGACAATGGCGATAGCCTGATTATGGTTGCAACCGACCGCATCAGCTGCTTTGACGTTATCCTTAAGAATAACGTCACCAAAAAGGGAACCGTCCTGACGCAGATGTCCAAGTTCTGGTTCGATATGACGCAGGATATCATCCCCAACCACATGATTTCTGTCGATGTTAAGGATATGCCGGCGTTTTTTCAGCAGCCGCAGTTTGACGGCAACAGCATGATGTGCAAAAAGCTGAACATGCTGCCGATCGAATGCATTGTCCGCGGCTATATCACGGGCAGCGGCTGGGCGAGCTATCAAAAGAACGGCACGGTATGCGGCATCCAGCTGCCGGAAGGTCTTAAAGAGTCCGACAAGCTGCCGGAGCCAATCTACACGCCGTCCACCAAGGCGGAAATCGGTGACCATGACGAGAACATCTCCTACGAACAGAGCATTGCGCATCTGGAAAAGTACTTCCCGGGCAAGGGCGAGGAATACGCTGCAAAGCTGCGCGATTACACCATCGCACTGTATAAAAAGTGCGCCGATTACGCACTGAGCCGCGGCATCATCATCGCGGACACCAAATTTGAGTTCGGTCTGGACGAAAACGGCAACATCGTGTTGGGCGACGAAATGCTGACGCCGGACAGCTCCCGCTTCTGGCCGGCAGACGGCTATGAGCCGGGTCATGGCCAGCCGTCGTTTGACAAGCAGTTTGCACGCGACTGGCTCAAGGCAAACGAGCACGACTGGCAGCTGCCGCAGGAAATTGTTGACAAGACCATCGACAAGTATTTGCAGGCATATGAGCTGCTGACCGGCTCCAAGCTGGGCTGATTTTGTTCCACTGCTCCGGCATCCACCGCCGGAGTTTTTGGGCCAGTATTGTTGAAACCATTCTCCGTTTGCGCTATACTGGTAAACATCGGGTGAGCACCTACCGGCAGTCTGGCTATCTGGCTGCCGGTTTCTATATGGAGGTTTTGCTATGCTGCAAATGGCGTGGCCCATCGCGCTGATTGTTTTATCCAATGTCTTTTATCATATCTGCTCCAAATCCCTGCCGTCGGATGTCAATCCGTTCGCGTCGCTGGCCATCACGTACTGCATCGGCGCAGCCTGTTCCGCGCTTCTGTTCCTTGCTACGAATCGGGGCAGCAGTCTGCTTTCAGAATTCCACCATGTGAATTGGAGTAGCTTTGTGCTTGGCTTTTCCATTGTCGGGCTGGAGGCCGGCTGCATCTATATGTACAAGGCGGGATGGAATGTCAGCACCGGTCAGCTCGTCTACAGCTCCCTTCTGACCATTTGCCTGCTTCTGGTCGGCTTCTTTCTATATCACGAAACCATTACACCAACCAAAATACTTGGCATCCTCATCTGTATGGTCGGTTTATACGTCATCAACCGATAATCTGACGAAATTTTTACAAAATAACAGACCGGCTGTTTTCGCGCCATTTGCCCGAAACGCCGGTCTTTTTTTAACTGTGCTGTTTTTTCCAAGTCTTGATCTGCTGAAGCCGCGCCTTGAATTTCGCCTCCGTGCCCTGATCAGTCGGCTTGTAATACTCCCTGCCGAGCAGCGAATCCGGCAGGCACTGCATATTGGTCAGTTTATCCGCCGTGTCATGGGCGTACTGGTATCCCTTTCCATAGTCCAGATCCTGCATCAGCTTGGTCACACCGTTGCGTATGACCAGCGGAACCGGTTCATCCAGCTGCGTCAGCGCATCCTTTTTCGCGTGCTCATACGCCATATACAGCGCGTTGGATTTCGGCACAATGGACAGGTACACCACCGCCTGTGTCAGATGCACCGAGCACTCCGGCATTCCGATAAAATGGCACGCCTGATACGCCGCCACGGCGATCTCCAGCGCACGCGGATCAGCCAGACCGACATCCTCGCTCGCAAACCGCGTCACACGCCGCGCGATGTACAGCGGATCCTCCCCTGCCTCCAGCATGCGCGCGAGCCAATATACAGCGGCATCCGGATCGGAATTGCGCATCGACTTGTGCAGCGCGGAGATCAAATTATAATGCTCCTCACCCTGCTTGTCATACAGCAGCGACTTTTTGGAGGTGCATTGCTCCACCGTTTCCGCCGTCACCCTGACCGTATCGCCATCCGTTTCGCCGTTGAGCACAACCATCTCCAGCGTAGACAGCGCGGCGCGTGCGTCGCCGTTGGCAAAGCTCGCGATTGCCTCCAGCAAATTTTCCTCAATCATGATCGTCTGTCCGCCAAAGCCGCGCGGGCTGGTCAGTGCGCGCCGCAGCAGCGTCGTCAGATCCACTTGTGTCAGCGCCTGCAATACAAACACCTTACAGCGCGACAGCAGCGCTCCATTGACCTCAAACGACGGATTTTCTGTCGTTGCACCAATCAGGATGATGCTTCCCTTTTCCACAAACGGTAAAAATGCATCCTGCTGTGCCTTATTAAACCGATGAATCTCATCGACAAAAACGATCGTCCGGTCGCCGAACCGGCGGTTGTCCTCCGCCCGCTGCATGACCGCGCGAATCTCCTTGATCCCGCTTGTGACGGCGGAAAAATCAATAAAGGAGGCGCGTGTCTGATTGGCAATGATGCGCGCCAGCGTCGTTTTGCCCACGCCCGGCGGTCCCCAGAAAATCATAGACGATATCTGGTCGCTTTCAATCAGCCGACGCAGCACCTTTCCCTCACCAAGCAGATGCTGCTGTCCGACATAGTCCTCCAACGTCTGCGGGCGCAGTCTTGAGGCAAGCGGCTGCGTCTCCACGCCGCCAAATAATGTCTGTTGCTCCATGCTTCCGCCTCCTATGTTCGTCTGTGTTTACTATAGCACGCGGGAGAAATAGATGCAATCCCGTCTTTGCCACGCGCCTTCCCCTACGGATTCTCCTGTGCTTTATAAGAATAGAATATGCAGAGATCAGCCTCCGCCTTTCTCTGCATATCCGTTCCATATTGTTTTGTTTTCCTCCGCCGCAGGAACTGGCAAACGTCCATTACAACGAAAGTATTTTTTTATAGTATGGAAGGCTTTCTTCATCCAAGGAAGTCAGCTGCCCAAACGCATCGAAAGCGACAACAATGATCGGGCCATAAAACGGCTGATTGTAGATCGTCCGATTAAGCGGCATGTTCAGCTTATCCGCGAACGCATTATAAATGACGCACACGCCGTCGTCAATCCCGACGGAAGCAATCTTGCCGTCTACCAAATCCTCCATCTCGGCCTCTGAGCCATCGAGAATTTTTTCTACAAGCTGCTCACCCGGGCGCATGTACAGCGCATGCATAATCAGTCCATCTGCCATGGCAATTCTCCCCTTTTATGCCGTCTTGCTTTTAGACGGCTTGATTGTCACAACCGGCTCACCGGTCTTTTGTACAACGTCCCTGGTAATGCGGACGCTCTTTATTTTTTTATTGGACGGAATTTCAAACATAATCTGGGTCATGACATCCTCCAGCACGCCGCGCAGGCCGCGCGCGCCCGTCTTGCGCTCTAACGCAATGTCGGCAACGCACTCCAATGCATCGTCGTCAAACGTCAACTCAACATGATCCATTGCAAACAGCTTTTGATACTGCTTGACCAGCGCGTTCTTCGGCTCCTTGAGGATGCGTATGAGCGACTCGCGGTCAAGTGAATCCAACGTGACCAAAGCAGGCAAACGGCCAATGATCTCTGGAATCAAGCCAAACTTCATCAGATCATGCGGCTCCAGCGCAAGCAGCGTCGAGCCGACATCTTTTTCTGTCTTGGACTGAATCTCCGCGCCAAAGCCCATGCTGTTCCTGCTCGTGCGCGCCTCGACAATCTTTTCCAGACCATTAAACGCGCCGCCGCAAATGAAAAGAATGTTGCTGGTATTGATCTGTATAAATTCCTGGTGCGGATGCTTTCTGCCGCCCTGCGGCGGAACGTTGGCTGTCGTACCCTCGAGCATCTTCAGCAGCGCCTGCTGTACGCCCTCGCCGCTGACATCGCGTGTGATGGACGGATTTTCGCTCTTGCGGGCAATCTTATCAATCTCATCGACGTAAATGATGCCGCGCTGCGCGCGCTCTACATCAAAATCCGCCGCCTGAATCAGGCGCAGAAGAATATTTTCCACATCCTCGCCGACATAACCGGCCTCCGTCAGCGTCGTCGCGTCCGCAATAGCAAACGGAACCTCAAGCGTTTTGGCGAGCGTCTGCGCAAGCAGCGTCTTTCCGGAGCCGGACGGACCAACGAGCAGAATATTGCTCTTCTGCAGCTCCACATCGTCGTCCTCCTCGCGGAAAATACGCTTATAATGGTTGTATACCGCAACGCACAGCGCAACCTTTGCGCGATCCTGCCCCACGACGTATTGGTCAAGCGTTTGCTTCAGCTCACGCGGCGTCGGCAGCTTGTCGAGCGACGGCTTTTCGTTTCGCTCCGATGTCGGGAAATCGTCTGTCAGCCCAAATTCTTCATCCAGAATGCTCTGGCAAATTTCTATACATTCATCGCAGATGTAGACATTCGGGCCTGCGATCAGCTTATGCACCTGTGACTGCGGCTTGCCGCAAAACGAGCAGCGAATCTCACGTTTGTCATCGTTTCTTGCCATATTACACCTCGTTTCTGATAGCCCGGCCATACTGGCCGGCTCCGGGAAATGGCGAACACCGGAACGACTGGGCATTCCCGCAGTCGCCCCGGTGATCGGATTTTATCTGTGAAGCATGATCTCATCAATCAGGCCGTATTCCTTCGCCTGATCCGCATACATATAATTATCGCGCTCCGTATCACGTGCAATCTCCTCAATCGACCTTCCCGTATTCTCCGAAAGAATACGATTGAGCTTCTCTCTGGTGCGAACCAGATGATCGGTGTGAATCTTAACGTCCGTCGTCTGACCGGACAAGCCGCCGCCACCAATCAATGGCTGATGAATCAGTATTTCACTGTTCGGTAGCGCAAATCGTTTGCCCTTCGTGCCGGAGGACAGCAAAAATGCGCCCATAGATGCCGCCAGACCCACGCAAATGGTGGAAACATCACACTTGATATACTGCATGGTATCATAGATCGCCATGCCGGCTGTGATCGAGCCGCCGGGCGAATTAATGTAAAACTGAATGTCCTTATCCGGATCCTGTGCCTCCAGATACAGGAACTGCGCAACAATCAGCGAAGCCGTCGTGTCGTTGACATCCTCCGACAGCATGACGATGCGGTCATTGAGCAGACGCGAAAAGATATCATACGAACGCTCGCCGCGGTTTGTCTGCTCGACTACATAAGGGACTAAACTCATAATTACTCCTCCTTCCCGTTTCCGGGGTATGTAACGTCGGAGCGGGGCTTACTCTGCTACCGGCTGTGTCGCGACCGCGTTTTCCTTGAGCATTTCAATCGTCTTGGTCAGCGCCAGGTCGCCCTTGAGGGACTCCTCCGGAACAAACTTCTTGACATTGTCGACATCCATGCCGTACTGCTCGGACAGCTTGGTATACTCCTTCTCAAGCTCTTCCTCGGTCGCCTCGATGTTCTCCAGCTCAGCAATCTTCTGAACAGCCAGACGAACCTTAACCTGACGCTCTGCCTGATCGCGGAATATGCCGCGGAAGGTCGCCATATCCATGCCCATCTGCTTGACATAGTCGTCCAACTGAATGCCCTGCTGCTGGATGCGGTAGCCATAGTCCTGCATGATGCTGTCCAGCTGGCTCTCGTACATTGCCTCCGGGATATCGGCCTCCATCACTTCGACAACCTTGTCCAGAACCTTCTCCTCAAAGTCGCGTTCAGCCGCTTCCTTCTTGGACTGCGCCAGCTTTGATTCTATATCCTTTTTCAGCTCGTCCAGTGTCTCAAACTCGGAGATATCCTTTGCAAACTCGTCGTCCATCTCCGGCAGGATCGTCGTCTCAACCGACTTGACCGTACACTTAAAGACTGCCGGCTTGCCGGCCAGTTCTTCTGCCTGATAGTCCTCCGGGAACGTAACGTTTACATCGCATTCCTCACCCGCGCTCTTGCCGACCAGCTGATCCTCAAAGCCAGGAATAAATGTGCCTGAGCCGAGTTTCAGGCTAAAGTCCTCGCCCTTGCCGCCTTCAAATGCAACGCCGTCGACAAAGCCTTCAAAATCAATGACAGTGGTATCTCCCAGCTGCGCCGGACGCTCCACGGTCTCCGTGCTGGAGTCTCGCTGTGCCAGACGATCCAGCTCCTGCTTGATATCGTCCTCGCTGACGGTGGCGTCAGCCTTTTCCGCCTCGACGCCCTTGTACGCGCCCATCGTGACCTCCGGCTCAACTGCAACCGTGCAGATGAACTCAAAGCCGTCGTCAGTAAAGTTGTCAACCTGAACGTCTGCCGCTGCGACC
Source organism: uncultured Butyricicoccus sp. (assembly GCA_964513445.1). Taxonomy (GTDB): domain Bacteria; phylum Bacillota; class Clostridia; order Oscillospirales; family Butyricicoccaceae; genus Butyricicoccus_A. The sequence continues at coordinate 23,286 of CAZEMM010000022.1, forward strand.
GGCTTGATCGCGGACTGCTCGACAGCCTTCGGATAAACCTCCGGATAGACGATATTCAGCGCGTCATCCAGAAATACACCCTGGCCATACATCTTTTCGATGATCTTGCGCGAAGCCTTGCCCTTGCGGAAGCCCGGAACCTGAATCTGGTTCTTGTTCTTCTTGTATGCAGCTTCCTTGGCCTTATCTAATTCTTCAGCGGAAACAGCAATTGTCAGCTTAACCTGGCTGTGTTCCAGCTTTTCCGTGTTCTTGAGTTCCATGTCAAATGACTCCTCCTATAAATATGTCCAATCTATTCTACCAGATAGTTGGCAGTTTGGCTAGATATTTTTCTATTTTTTTAGCAAAACAGGTGTGAAATCAATGAAATCTCCCGCCGTCAGCATAAAATAGATGCCCTCATGCAATCCGGTCACCGCGTAGCGCTGGCTCTCAGAGTGCAAATGCCCATAGATGCACCGTGTCACGCCGTATCGCTGCATCAGCTCAATGATCTCTCCGCAGCGGAAGTTCGCATGAATCGGCGGGTAATGCAAAAAGCAATACAGCTGCTGCGCTCCCTGCTGTTGAGCGGACTTCAACGAGGTCTCCAGACGGATGAGTTCGCGACGAAAGATCTTTTCGTCATGCCCTTCCTTGAAATTTTCCTCATAAAACCAGCCACGGGTTCCACAAATACCAATATTATCATAAATAAAGCTATTGTTAAAGAGGAAATCGATATTTTCTATACCGTTTTCCTGAAAAAAACGCTTCATTTTGCTGACTGTGGTCCACCAGAGGTCATGATTGCCCTTGAGAATGATCTTTTTCCCCGGCAGGCTTTGCAAAAAGCGAAAGTCCGGCAGGCTCTCTTTTAGGTTGATGCCCCAGCAGACATCGCCGCCGATGACAACGGTATCCTCCGGCCTGACCACGGCGCGCCAGTTGCGCGCAATCTTTTCCATATAACCCTGCCATTTGCCCCCGAAAATATCCATTGGCTTTTGCACGCCGACGGACAAATGCAGGTCAGAAATTACATACAACGCCATGCGGATTAAATCCTGTTCAGCAGATCAATCGTGTCCAGAATATCTTCCTTGTTGACTACGAGGTCAAAGCGCGGTGTGAGACCAGAGAGCGCGGCGAGCGGCGCGGGCGCCTTTGTCCCGGTCATTCTCTCCAGCTGGCCAAGCAGCTCGATGCCGTCGCTCTCCACAGCGCCGCCCAGTGCGGAAATAACGCTCTGGCAGAACTTATACGGGCTGGCCGTCGACGCAATGACAGTGGGCGTCGTATCGCCCGTGCGCGTCCGGTAATCTTCGTATACCTTGACCGCAACCGCCGTATGCGTGTCGCACAGGTACTTGTTTTCCGCAAACAGCCGCGCAATCGTTCGCTTCGTCTGAATATCGTCACAGCAGCCCGCGGCAAATTGACTGCCGATTCCCGCAAAGACTTCCGCCGGCACGCTGTACCTGCCGTTTTCACGCAGCTGCGCCATGAGGTCCGCAACCATGCCGTCATTATAGCCCGATGCGAGGAACAATAAACGTTCCAGATTGCTGGAAATCAAAATATCCATCGACGGCGAGATGGTCGTATGGAACGGACGTTCACGGTCATAGGCGCCGCCGGAGGCAAAGAAATCGGTAAGCACATTATTTTCATTGGATGCACAGATGAGCTTTGCGATCGGAACGCCCATATGCTTGGCATAATATGCCGCAAGAATGTTGCCAAAGTTGCCGGTCGGCACGCAGACGTTCATAGGCTCGCCCATCTTGACCGCGCCGCTGCTGAGCAGGTCGCAATACGCGGAGACATAGTACGCGATCTGCGGTGCGAGACGCCCCCAGTTGATAGAGTTAGCGGAGGACAGCGTCATGCCCTGCGCGTCCAGCTTGTCGATCGACACCGTGTCGGTAAAGATTTTCTTCACCGCATTCTGCGCGTCGTCAAAATTGCCGCGAATCGCGCAGACCTGCACGTTTGCACCCCTCTGGGTGACCATTTGCAGCTTTTGAATCGTGCTGACGCCGTCCACCGGATAATAGACCATGATCTTGGTGCCCTCGACGTCCGCAAAGCCGTCAAGCGCGGCCTTTCCGGTATCGCCGGAGGTGGCGACCAGAATGCAGGCGGTGCGCTGCTCGCCGGTCTTGCGCAGTGAAGCGGTCAGCAGATGCGGCAGCATTTGCAGCGCCATGTCCTTAAACGCGCAGGTCGGGCCGTGCCACAGCTCAAGAATGTATGTGCCGTCCCTCAGCTCGACCAGCGGGGCGGTATTTGCGCCGCCGAATTTTTCATCCGCGTACGCGCGCGCGGCAAAGCCGGCAAGCTCCTCCGCTGTAAAATCGGTCAGATAGCGCCCGAGGATATCCGCGCTTCTACCGCGGTAATCCATCCCGCACAGCGCCTCCAAATCCGTCGCTGTCAGCTTCGGAATTTCCGTCGGGCAGTACAGGCCGCCGTCCGGCGCAATGCCGGTCGCAATCGCCTTTGCCGCGCTGACCTTCCGGCTGAGGTCTCTTGTGCTTACATAATCCATAATTTGATAAACCTCCTAAAGGTATAACCTATCTCTATCGTATCTTTCATATTTCAAAAATTCGCCTGAACGAATCGTTTTGCATTGTCATAAAAGATATTTCCGATCTGCGTATCGGTGTAGCCATGCCGCGACATCGCCTCAGCGAGCCGCTGCATGCCCGTGATGTCCGTGATGCCATCCGGCAGATGGTCGCAGCCATCCCAATCCGCGCCGATACACAGATGGTTCTCCCCGCCCAGCGCGCAAAAGTGCTCAATATGACGAAGGATATCGCTGCAATCCGCATGCGCTTTGCGCGTTAAAAACGGTACATACAAATTGATACCGACCAAACCGCCGCGCGATATAATCGCACCGAACTGGTCGTCCGTCAGATTGCGCACATGCGGACAGACTGCCTTGCTGTTGGAATGCGTTGCGATGATCGGCGCGTCTGTGCACGCCGTCAAATCCCAAAAGCCGCGCTCGGACAGATGCGACACGTCGATAAACACACCGTCCCGTGTCAGCCGTTTAACCAGCCGCTTGCCGCGTGCAGTCAAACCCGCACGGTCATCTGTGACCGCGCCGCAACCATAGCAGGAGCGATGGTTCCATGTCAGCGTGACGATGCGCACGCCCGCATGGAGCGCGCGCTGAATATCCTCCTCCGATTGCAGCAGCTCCGCGCCCTCAATGGACAAAAACGCCGCCGCCTCGCCGTTCCGCTCCGCCCGCTCCATGTCCACCGCCGTCCGGCACAAACGGATGCAATCAGCTGCGTCTGCAAGCTGCCGCTGTGCCGTTTGCAGCAGGTGGGAAAAGCGGATGTGTGCAGTCTGCGCGTCAGATATCGGCTTAGAACCACAAAACAGTGCAAAGACCTGTGCATAGTGGTCATATCGCGCCGCGCGCGCCAAATCCAGCTGTCCGCTATTTCGCCGCAGCGTGCCTGCGGTGCTACGATAAAGCGCGTAGTCGCTCAGTTCACATATTGTATCACAGTGCGCGTCAAAATACTTCACTCTGTCACCTCAAATGCATGCGGCAGATGCTCAATGCGAAAGCTGCCGTCGGGATGCAGGTATACCTCAATCACATCGAAGCGTGGCTGAAGCGTCGTCGGATGCAGCATCAGCCAATGCTGTGCCGTATGGATGAGATGCCGCTGCTTGGTCAGCGTAACCGCCTCGCGCGGCGCGCCAAACCGGACGCTGCTGCGCGTTTTGACCTCAATAAACAGCAAATTATGCGCATCCGCGCAAATCAGATCGATCTCGCCGTTTCGGGTGCGAAAATTGCGCGCAAGCACACGCCAGCCGCGCCGCTGCGCATACCGTGCGGCAAGCTGCTCACCGTACTGTCCATTCGTCATACGTCGCCCAAAACCTTTTTTAAAAACGTCCTGCGGTGCAGCGGACAGATACCGTATTGCTCGATGGCGGCGTAGTGCGCTTTGGTGCCGTAGCCCTTGTGCTTTTCAAAGCCATACTGCGGGTACTGCTTCGCCATCTCGCGCATATACCGGTCTCGCGTGACCTTGGCAAGAATCGAGGCCGCCGCAATGGACAGCACACAGCCATCCCCGCCAACAACCGTCTCCGCCGGAATATCCAAGCCGCGGATACAGTTTCCGTCCACGAGCGCAAAATCTGGCGGTATTGGCAGCGCCTGCACCGCGCGGCGCATCGCCAGAAAGGTCGCATTCAAAATATTCTGTTCGTCGATTTCCCGTTCATCCGCCTCACCGATGGCCCATGCGAGCGCATGCTCTGTGACGAAATCATACAGCAGCTCGCGCTTGCGTTCGGGGATTTTTTTGGAATCATTCACGCCGGGCAGCTCGATGCCTCGCGGCAGGATGACGGCAGCCGCGACGACCGGTCCCGCGAGCGGCCCGCGTCCCGCTTCATCAATGCCGCACACGGCGGAAAACCCGCGCGCATACACCTCCGCCTCCCGCTGCATCGTCAGCAGTACCGGCTGTTTATTCACCTTCGCCATGTGCGACATCCTCATATTCATCCGGCGTCTCCAGCGTGATGCGGCCGAGTCTGCCGCCGCGAAACTCATCCAGCAGGATGCGTGCCATACGCTCCGTGTCAATCTCGCCGCCGGAAATCAAAAATCCCCGCTTACGGCCCGCACGCATCAGCAGCTCATAGCCAAGAAAATCCATCTCCGCCGCCTCATCTGCGGCCGGAAGCTGAATTTTATAGCGCTCAGTAAGCGCCTGCGGCGACCTGCGGAACAAAATCTCCATCAACTTGCAGGCCAGCGTCTCAACATCCAAAATATCATCCTTGACCGCGCCGGTCGACGCGAGATAAATTCCCGTGCGCTCATCCCCCAGCTTCGGCCACAAAATGCCCGGTGTGTCCAACAGCTCCAGTCCGCCCTCCACGCGAAACCACTGCTGTCCGCGCGTCACGCCCGGCTTGTCGGACGCCTTTGCGGATTTGCGTCCCAAAATGCGGTTGATAATCGTGGATTTACCGACATTCGGGATTCCGACCACCATCACCTTAACCGTTCGACCGGTCTGTCCCTTTGCGTTCCACTGTTCAATTTTATCCGCGAGCAGCGTGCGCACAGCAGCGGAGAATTTCCCCACACCTGCGCCGCTTCGGGCATCCGTCGTCAGCACAGCATAGCCCTGCCTGCGATAATAGGCTGCCCACAGCTTCGTTGCCTCCGGATCGGCAAGGTCAGTGCGATTGAGCACCAGCAGACGCGGCTTATTGCCCGCGATTTCATCCATATCCGGATTGCGGCTGACCTGCGGGATGCGCGCATCTACGATCTCACACACCGCATCCACACGCTTCAGGCTCTCTGCCATTTGACGGCGTGTGCGCGTCATATGTCCGGGATACCACTGTATATTCATCCACTGTTCTCCTTATGATAGGGTTTAGGAAACCGTTCCAATCTCATCAAACGGATAGATGCGCAGCAATACCTTTCCGATGATATACCGTGTATCCACCATGCCAAGCGCGGCATAGCGGCTATCCGTGGAATGGTTGCGGTTGTCGCCCATGACGAACACGCAGCCCTCCGGCACGGTCTGCGGGAAGGTGGAATCAAACTGCGTCAGCGTCGGCTCCGCAATGTAGTCCTCTTGCAGCACCTCGCCGTTTACTTGAACGGTTCCGGTGTCAAAATCAATGTCAATCGTATCGCCCTCAGTCGCAATCACGCGCTTGACGATCGGACTAGTCATAAACGAATCCTTTGTCAAAATCACAATGTCCCCCTTTTGGGGCGTATAAAACAGATTGGACACGAGCAGCTGATTGGAATCCTGTAGTGTCGGCACCATGGAGTTTCCCTCCACGCCGATGACACGAACACCAAAAACAAATACAACAATGACGACCGCCAGCGAGATGAGCAGCGCCTCTCCCCAATCAAACAGTTCGCTGTGAAACCGTCCGGTCGGCGTCTCCTCCTGTTTTTTCCTTGTTTTCCTGCGCATTGCGATCATCCTTTCTGCAAGCCGGCAATATAATTATTATACTGCTTTTCTGCCCTTTGACAAGGGCGTATCTTTAAAATAGTACGAAAAGTACGAAAAAAGGAGAGAACAACGACTGTTCTCTCCTCTGCGGGTTGCAATAGAAGTATCTTACAGCTTCTCGCGAACCTTTGCCGCCTTGCCGACTCTGCCGCGCAGATAGTACAGCTTTGCACGGCGAACCTTACCGTGACGGATAACCTCGAACTTCGCGATGTTCGGGGAGTGTACTGGGAAGGTCTTCTCAACGCCTACGCCGTAGGAGATACGTCTTACGGTCACGGTCTTGTTGATGCCGCTATGTTTCATAGCGATAATGGTACCCTCGAAAATCTGGATTCTTTCGCGGTTACCTTCCTTGATCTTGGCGTGTACCTTTACCGTAT
>CAZEMM010000023.1:0-29160 GCA_964513445.1 uncultured Butyricicoccus sp.
ACCCCTCGCGGGGTGCGTGGATTGAAATTCCGACGATGCCGGTGATACGACAAAGGTAAAATGTCGCACCCCTCGCGGGGTGCGTGGATTGAAATACAACCGGCGTGTCCGGCGCTGCATCATCATCCTGTCGCACCCCTCACGGGGTGCGTGGATTGAAATAACAGGCGGTTCGCAGTTGAGTATGCCGTTTTCGTCGCACCCCTCGCGGGGTGCGTGGATTGAAATTCTACGTCCTGTAGCCACGTTGCCCCGTCACGCAGTCGCACCCCTCGCGGGGTGCGTGGATTGAATTTTTCAGTATGGAGCAAAGGCGATTTCGAAAGCCACTGCACCATTCGCAATTCTGAAGAGTTCGGTGAGAATTCGAGCTTTCCGTGTCCTATCGGAGAGTCGGGAAGCCGTGCTGCAAAAAGACCGGCGGGGGAATCGCCCGCCGCACGCAAAAACCCCTCGGAGCGTCGTTTCCGAGGGTATTTTTGCATATTGAATCGCGCCGGCACTCAGCGATCTTCCATCCTGATATAGCTCTGACGGGAAATGATCGGCTTATAGGCTGGGCGGATGATCTTTCCGCCGGTATATGTCTCCTCAATGCGGTGCGCCAGCCAGCCGACAATGCGTGCGGTGGCGAACAGCGGGGTAAACATCTCCTGCGGGATGCCCAGCATATGATAGACCAGGCCGGAATACATATCGACATTCGCGCACATCACGTTATGCTCGCCGCGCACGCGGTAAAACGCCTCCGGCGTCAGCCGTTCGGTCAGTTCGATGAGATTGAACTCTTTTTCAAAGCCCTTCTGCTTGGCGAGCGGACGCGCCGTATTTTTCAGCGCAACAGCGCGCGGGTCGGACAGCGTATAGACTGCGTGACCCATGCCATAGATCAGGCCGGAGCCGTCGCCGGCCTCCTTGCGCAGGATCTTGCACAGATAGTCCAGCACCTCGTCCGCGTCCTCCCAGTTGCTGATATTGGCCTTCATCTCCTCAAACTGCTTGCACACGCGCAGGTTTGCGCCACCATGACGCGGGCCCTTGAGCGAACCGATCGCCGCCGCAATGGCAGAATAGGTATCGGTCGCGGAGGAGGAAACGACGCGCGTGGTAAACGCCGAGTTGTTGCCGCCGCCATGCTCCGCGTGAATAATCAGACAACGGTCAAGCAGCATGGCCTCCTCGCGCGTGAACAGGCCGTCCGGACGAATCAGGCTGAGAATGTTTTCTGCCGTGGTATAATTGCGATCCGGCATATGCAGATACATCGACGCGTTGTCAAAATACCGGCGCTTCGCCTGGTAGGCATGCGAAATGATGACCGGAAATTTTGCAATCAGATTAATCGCCTGCCGCATGATATTGTCCAGGCTGGTGTCGTCCGGGTTGGGATCATAAGAATACAGCGCCAGAGTAGACACAGCGAGCTTATTCATGATATCACGGCTGGGCGCGCGCATAATGACGTCCTCCGTAAAGCCGTCCGGAAGCGTGCTGGCATCCGCCAAAACATCGGTAAATGCGTCCAGCTCAGACTGGTTGGGCAGACTGCCGGAAAGCAGCAGATATGCGGTTTCCGGAAAGCCGAAGCGATCCTCAGTATCAAAACCATCGAGCAAATCATACAAGTTATGTCCGCGATAGATCAGCCGGCCTTCGATCGGTTCAACCTCACCCTCGTTTACCATATAGCCATGTACATTGGACACACAGGTGATACCCGCAAGCACACCTGTGCCGTCCGCATTGCGCAAACCGCGCTTGACTCCATATTTTGTAAACATCTTCGGTTGAATTAAGTTATTTTCCACAAAGTCATTGCATACATTGCCAATAACCTGAGAGTCCATATCCTTCATCATATCAACCATAGAATCACCTCATTTCGGAAAAGCTATGCGGTCAGAGGGGACCCCGGCAGGACTGCGGGGCAGCCGGCACAGCGATCAGAATTTCATATGAATTATATATTACATCAATCCTGCAAATATGTCAAATCCAGCGCAGGCGCAGAAGGGACGGAGAAAAGCTGTGAAACGTTTGTTCCTATTGGGTATTATTGTGATTATTCTGGTCTATATCGCGCCGGTATCACTGCAATTCTACCAAAGCCATGCTGACAATCATGCCGAAACGCACACGGTAAAAAAAGTAGAAACGGAAAATAATACGCAAGCGGCCGTACAGCAGAATGCATCGGATGACGATGCGGACGCGCAGGAAACTATGCAGGAGGACCCATCCGCAGAAACGGATATCCTGCTGTCCGTTTCCGTGGACGGGGAAACGGTACGCATGCCGCTGGAGGATTATGTCGCCGGCGCGGTCGCGGCGGAAATGCCCGCCTCCTTCCCTCTCGAGGCGCTCAAGGCGCAGGCAGTCGCAGCGCGCACCTATGCGGTGTACAAGCGCAGCCTCGGCGAAGACGCGGCACATCCCGACGCTGTCGTGTGCGACGACTACACCCATTGCGCGGCCTTTGTCGATTTGGACTCCCAGGCCGCCGCATTATGGGGCAAAAAATCGGAGGAATGGACCGATATCGTGCGGCAGGCGGCACAGGAGACCGCCGGACGCATTCTGACCTATGACGGCGCGCCCATCGCCGCAGTCTTTCATGCGGCGGCAGCCGGACACACCGAGGACGCCGTCAACGTCTGGGGCAGCGACGTGCCGTATCTGGTCAGTGTAGACAGTGACGGCGACGCGGACTGTCCGAAATATGACGCGTCGGTCACGCTGCGCGCGGAGGAATTCCGTCAGATCATGCTCGAGCAGTATCCCGACATCAATCTCACCGGCCTGCCCAAGACATGGTTTACGGATATCGACTCCTCCGAGGCCGGCGGTGTCATCTCGTGCAAAATCGGCGGGAAGGCGCTAAAGGGAACGGTTGTACGCGGGCTGTTCGGGCTAAATTCCACACATTTTACCATCCGTACAACCGACACCTCCATCACCTTCCACACCGAGGGCTATGGTCACGGCGTCGGCATGAGCCAATACGGCGCAAGGGCAATGGCGGAGGACGGCAGCAGCTATGAGGATATCCTGCTGCACTACTACACCGATACCGAGATCGAAACCGTGACGGAGTGACGGGCGGCCTGCCGGCGGCAGGTGCGCGCAAGATTCATTTGATTACAGCGTGATATCCAGCTTGCGGCAGATCGTCCGGACGACGCCGTCCGCGTTGTTGTCGCCGCCGGAGTGCGGAAACCGCTCACGCAGCGCAGGATGCGCGCGCTCCATCGCATACGGATGGCCGCTGGCCTCCAGCAGCTCGATGTCGTTTAGATAATCGCCAAACGCCATGCAGCGACCGGCGGAACAGCCTATGCGTTCCAGCATTGCGCGCAGCGCGGCGCCCTTATTGACCGAGCGGTTCATCACATCCACCCAGCAGTCGCCGGACAGCGCAACCTGCATGCGGTCGGCAAACGGCAGCAGCGCAGGATACGAGGTTTGCTCCGCGTGATGGCTGTTGAACACGGCAATCTTGCAGATGCGGTCACGGCTGACATAGTCCATGACATCGTCCACCAGCGTCAAGCGCGCATAATACATCTCGCCATGCATGCGCAGCTCGGCGTTTTCATTTTCAAAATACGCGCCGTCCGCACCGCACAGAATGGGATAACAGCCGTCCGTGCGCCGCACGGTCTCAATCACCTGTGCAATATCCGCCGCGGGTATCTCCTCGACCGAGCAGATCGCGCCCGCAACTACGGTGAGCGCGCCGTTTTCCGCGATATAGTCCACCCGATCCGCCATGCCGGGCAGCTGCTCGCGGATGTTGTAATATTGCCGTCCGCTCGCCGCGATAAATCGGATGCCGCGCGCCTCCAGCGCATCCAGCAGCGCGGGAAAAGCGGCAGGCAGCCGCTTGTCGTCATGCAGCAGCGTGCCGTCAAAATCCGAAACAATGACTTCAATTTCCATCGTTTTTTGATATCTGTCCCCTTCCGGCTGTGATAAAATTTCGGGCAGCACCGCATCATCGGTCGGGAGCGGCTTCGCCAAAAAACGCAGCGGCCAAACGTGCCGCAGCCCGAACGCAGCGGAGTTGCCTTGGGGTATTCTATCATGAATCACCGTAAAACGCAATCCTATCCCCGTTTTACTGCCAAATACCGCAAAATTTACCATTTGTTGTGCATGCTGCCACTTGTCACGCGGATAGATTCCATGCTATAATAATGAAACATATCCAGAGCGGCACCGAGCAATGATGCGGTGATGCTCTGACAAAAAACAGGGAGAGGTGCTACGCAAACCCATGGAACCGAGAGAACTGGCCTACGAAGAAGAGACAGAAATTGATCTGAAAGATCTGATCGTCTGTATCCTTCGCAAATGGAAATCTATCGTGCTCTGGATGATTGTCTTTGCGCTTGTTTTGGGAGCATATAAATTGATCGTCGGCCCGAAGGATTCGTCGGCGCAGCTGACAGAGGAGCAGCAGACAACGATTTCCAACGATGAGTCCGCCATCGAATCCGCAAAGGTCAACATCGAGAGCCGGCAGCCGCTGATCGACGAGTACAATGACAGGCTCGGCATGTATCAGGAAATGCTGGCGGATTACGAGGATGAGTTACAGGAGGCGGATGCGGATGACCGCGTACAGATCCTGTCCAACATTGCGGATCTCAATGATATTATCATGAGCGTGCAGCAGAGCCGCTCCAACGTACAGCAGGAAATCAACAATAACAACAGTGCAATCACCACCGCACAGGAGGAGATTGATTCCATTCAGCAGACCGTCGAAGAGGAGCAGCCCAGCCGAACGAAGGAAACGATCAAGTTCGCCATTATCGGCGCGATATTGGGCGCGTTTCTCGTCTGCGCGTATGTGGCGATACGCTACATCTTTGCAAACCGCCTGCGCACCAACGACGAGCTTAAGATGCTTGGCATCCGCGTGCTCGGTTCTCTGTACGATCCGCGCGCGGCGCGCAAAAAAGGCGCGAACGGTCTGATCGACCGCACACTGGACAAGCTGGAGGGCTATCCCAAGCCGGTCAATCCAAAAAAGGAATTCCAACTGATTGCCGCCAATATTTGCGTCGCTCTGGGCGATAAAAAAATGCCGATTCTCGTCACCGGCACGGCGGACGAAAAGCATATGGCCCGCTTGCAGCAGCAGCTGAGCCGTCTGCTGCCGCAGGAGCTGTACACCATCCACATGGCGCCCAATCCGAACCGCAATCCGCACGCCATGCTCAAGCTCAATCAGCACGCGATTTTGCTGGTAGAGGCAAAAAACACCTCGCGCATGACCGAGCTGACACAGCTGGTCGAATCCGTGCGGGCAAGCGGCGCGCCCATCATCGGCGCAGTGGTCGTATAACAGATCCCTCGCATGATCACGCCGCTATCGCGTAAAATGACGCGATGGCGGCTTTTTTCTTTTGCAAAACGCGCGACATTTCCCGCGCGGCTATGGTATAATACGTTTGTACGAAAGCAAACGGGAGGCGGTGCGCCATGGCGAACGAATTGCATTACGATCTGCGGCTGCGTTTATTTTATGAGGAAAAATTTTTCGGGCCGGGCGTCGCGGAACTGCTGCACGGCATTGAAGCGCGCGGCTCAATTCGGGCGTCCTGCCGTGATATGGGGATGGCTTATTCCAAGGCGTGGAAAATTCTAAACCGCGCCGAGGCCGATCTGCATATGCAGCTGGTCGCGCGCGAGAGCGGCGGCAGCGGCGGCGGCACAGCGGTACTGACCGCGCAGGGCAAAGCGTTTTTGACGCGCTATGATATGTTCGTCCGGCTGGTGCAGCGCGAAGCCGACCGCATCTATGCCGAGCTGTTTGATGATTTAGAGGATTTAGAGGATGCGCAATGAGGAGGATTCGCGATGGCGCTGCCACAGGCATTTGAAGCGCGCATGCGCACACTGCTGGGGACGGAATATCCGGCCTTTCAGCAGGCGCTGGAACAGCCGCAGGCGCGCGGCCTGCGCGTCAATCCGCTGAAAATCGCTCCGGAGGAATTTGTCCGGCGCGGATACTTTGCGCTGACGCCGGTTCCCTGGGCGCGGGAGGGCTTTTTTTACACGGAGCCGCAACGGCCCGGATACCATCCGCTCTATGAGGCGGGCGCGTATTACATTCAGGAGCCGTCCGCCATGGCAGTCGGCGCGCTGGCGGATGCAAGGCCGGGCGAGCGTATCCTCGACCTGTGCGCCGCGCCGGGCGGCAAAACCACCCATCTGGCAGGACGCATGGCAGGATGCGGCCTGCTGGTTGCCAACGAGATTCATCCCACGCGCGCCAGTATTTTGGCGCAAAGCGTGGAACGCATGGGCATCCCCAACTGTATTGTGCTGAACGAAACGCCGGAACGGCTGGCGCAGCGGTTCCCCGACGCCTTTGACGCGGTCGTCGTCGACGCGCCGTGCTCCGGCGAGGGCATGTTCCGCAAGGACGGTAACCCGGCGCAGGACGAATGGACGCCCGCGCTGCCCGCGTTTTGCGCCGAGCGGCAGGCAGCGATTTTACACTGCGCCGCGCGCCTGGTGCGAGCAGGCGGACGGCTGGTCTATTCCACCTGTACGTTTGCGCCGGAGGAAAACGAGGGCACGCTGTCGCGTTTTCTTGAACGGCATCCGGAATTCGAGATGGTGCGCATGGACGCGCCCGAAGGGCTGTCCCCCGCGCGGCCGGACTGGGCGGAGAACGGAAATCTGACAGTTTCTGCGGCATTTCGTCTGTGGCCGCATATCGCGCACGGCGAGGGGCATTTTGCCGCTGTGCTGCGAAAGACAGACGGCGAGCGGCGGGCGATGCCCGTCCTGCCGCGGCAGACAGATAAAGAACAGCAGGCACAGCTGACACAGGCGCAGGCGATGCTGTCCGAGCTGACGGCCGCACTGCCGGAGGGGCAACTCTGGCTGCACCGCGACCGGTTGACGCTGCTGCCGCCGGCCTGCGCGATCGACACGGCCGGCCTGCGCGTCAGGACACGCGGCATCCCGCTCGGCACACTGCGCAAAAACCGGCTGGAACCGGCGCACGCGCTGTCGCATGCGCTTGCGCCCGACGCATTCTGCCGCGTGTACAACCTGTCGGTTGATGATCCCGACTGCATCCGCTATCTGCGCGGGGAAACCCTCGCCTGCGGCGGCGCGGAAAAAGGCTGGACGGCGATCGCCGCGGACGGCTTTGTGCTTGGCTGGGGAAAATACGCGGGCGGCATCATGAAAAATCATTATCCCAAGGGCCTGCGATGGGTCGGAAAATAAAAACTGGAGGAATGCTCTATGAATGCATCGGCAGAAGCGTTTATCGAACGGCTGGCACGGCATGATATCCATTATAAGGACGACGCACAGCCGGACGGCAGCCATTTTGTCGCCGTTGAGTTGGCTGGAAACAGCGGTAATTTATATAACATCGTCATGGTTTTCAGCGCGGACAATATGGAGGTCGGCGTCCGCATTTTCCAGCTGGGACATGTGCCGACTGACCGGCAGCGTCCGATGCTGCGCGTGCTCAACGGCATCAATGAGAAATACGCATGGCTGCGTTTTTACTTAGACGGCGACAGCGATGTCGCTGCGGCATTGGACGCGATCATTTCACCCAAAACCGCCGCCAACGTCTGCTGGGAGCTGGTGGTGCGCGCGTTCAGCGTGCTGGACGCCGTACAGAAGGATATAGATAAGGTTCTGCAATAACACGATGCAAGGAGGGAACGGATATGAATCAGGCAAAGTGGGAGCCGTTTGACGTCAACGGCGCAATTTTCCGTCCGAAGGGACGGCTGATGTATGTCGAGGAACCGGAGTTTGGCTGCGAGGGCGCACCGGACGACGGCCCGATCTGCGGCAGCATTGTCATCGAGCAGCGCGGTGAAGCGCGGGCGCGTACCGTTCCCATCGCGGCGGATATCCTGTTTTCCGGCCAGATGGCGGACGGCATGTGGTATGGCAGGCTGGGCGGAAAGCTGGTGCTTGTCGGACGGGACAAGCAGACGGTTTATCAACCCAACGACGCGGAATGCGCCTGGCTGGAGGCGCTGTAAATCGGACAAAAAAACAACGCGCCGCAGGCTTGCGGCGCGTTTGCGCGTTATATGGAATGTAAAATACTTGCGGTGCGGTGCCTGCTCTAATCATTCTCCCCCGCTGTTTCGCGGCAGATGAAGCGCCAGCCGTCCCGGCACATATCCGCCAGCGTGCGCTGGGCGGTGAAGCCGAGCACCCGCTTGGATTTATCCGTATTGGCCCAGCAGGAATCAATATCGCCCGCGCGGCGCGGCGCGATGACATACGGAAGCTCCCGTCCGCACGCGTTGGAAAATTCGCGGATCATATCGAGCACGGAGCTGCCAACGCCGGTACCCAGGTTGAAAATCTCGACGCCGGTGTGCGTAAAGGCATATTCCAAGGCGAGAATATGTCCGTGCGCCAGATCGCATACATGCACATAGTCGCGCACGCCCGTGCCGTCCGGCGTGTTATAATCATTTCCGAACACATGGATGCGCGGCAGCTCGCCGGTCGCCACCTTCGCCACATACGGCATCAAATTGTTCGGGATGCCGTTGGGGTTTTCGCCGATGATTCCGCTCGGATGCGCGCCGACCGGATTGAAATAGCGCAGCAGCAGCACGGACATCGTCGAATCCGCACGGCTGATATCCATCAGAATCTGCTCCTGCATGACCTTGGAATAGCCGTATGGATTGGTCGCCGAGGTCGGCATCGTTTCCACATACGGCACCGGATTGTTCTCGCCGTATACCGTTGCGGACGAGGAAAATACCATGATCTTGCAGCCTGCCTCCTGCATCGCGTTCATCAGCTGCAGCGTGGAATCCAAATTGTTCTGATAATAGCGCAGCGGCTGCTCGACCGATTCGCCGACCGCCTTGAGGCCCGCAAAATGAATGACGCCGGCGATCGCATGCGTGCGGAAGATCGTGCGCATCGCGTCAATATCGCGCACGTCCGCTTCATAAAAGGCCGGACGGCGGTCGGCTATGCGCGCAATGCGGTCGACCACCTGCCGCTTGGAATTGATTAAATTATCAGCAATGACGACGTCATAGCCCTTTTCCAACAGCTCGACACAAACATGGCTGCCAATGTAGCCGGTGCCGCCTGTGACCAAAATCGTTTTCATGCGTTCTGTCTCCTCATCATCGGTTTTTGAATGGATTTTCCTTATCATACCGCGAATCGCGTAATTCGTCAACCGCAGGTTGTGCCGGCCGTCCGAACATGATACAATATGGGTAATAAAGTAGAAAGGGATTGGGGTATATGAAGCAAAGGAAGCTGCGCTTTGTGGCGTTATGTACAGCGGTTAGCCTGCTGTGCTGCGCCTGTGCGCCGGCAGAATCGGCACAATCGCTGTCCTCTCCTTATATCGCCGGCTCTGCCGAGCCGGAGGACGCCCAGATGCTGTACATCGGCATGATGCTCAAAACGCTGGATAATCCCTATTTTACCCGCATCAAGACGGGAGCGGAGGATGCCGCGGACGCCAACAACGCCCAAATTATGGTCGTCTCCGCCAATGATGAAAGCGATACCGAAACACAGACGGATATGCTGCTCACAATGGCAAGCATGGCGCTGGATGTGCTCATTTTCTCACCCAGCGGCACGGTGGACACACAGGCAGCGCTGGACCGCGCCGAGCAGACCGGCAAGCTGGTGATGACAGTAGATACCGAGCTGTCAGTGGGCACTTGTGACTGCTATATCGGAACGAACCATTACACCGCCGCCTACCGCGAGGGCGATTACGCGGCGAAACTGGCGGGCGCGGGCGCGCATGCCGTCATTCTGCGCGGACAGACCGGCGATACGGCGCACGACACGCGCACAGTCGGACTGCGCAAGGCGCTTACAGAGGGCGGCGTAATCATAGCTGACGAGATCGACTGCGGCACATCGGAGGAGCGCGCGGCGCAGGCCGTTGCCGCGCTGCTCGAGCAGCCGGAGTATCCGACCGTCATTTGTACGACCTCGGACGCACTCGCCATCGGCGCGCAGCAGGCCGTTGAGGAGAGCGGATACACAGATGTGTACATTTTTTCCTTTGACGCGATGGAGGAGGTAACACAGCTGATTGCGGACGGCAAGATCACCGCGGCAATTGCGCAGGACCCCTACCGTATCGGTCAGCTGTGCGTAGAGACCGCCGTGAAGCTGTCGCGCGGCGAGAGCGTCCCGCATGTCATCTATACCGATGCCGAGCTGATTACAGCGGACAACGCCGCCGACCATTTAAAGCAGCTGGAGCAGCAATCCGAGCCAAATGATATCTACGGCTAAACGAAATGCAGGCCCTTGTCTGCGACTGTGCAGGCGCGCAAAGACCCCCGATCGGCGTGATCGGGGGTCTTGTTTTCCGCTTATTGCATGCCGTAAAACGCGCCAAAGCCGCGATACGCCTGATACAGATCGAGCTTTGCGATCACCTCAAACGGCGCATGCATGCTGAGCACCGGCACGCCGCAGTCAACCGTGTCAATGTTGCGGTTTGCCATAAACATCGCGACCGTGCCGCCGCCGCCCTGATCGACCTTGCCGAGCTGGCCGGTCTGCCAGATGACGCCGTTTCTGTCAAAGCAGCCGCGCATTTTTGCCATCAGCTCCGCCGTCGCATCGGACGAGCCGGACTTGCCGCGCGAGCCGGTATATTTGACCAGCGCAACGCCGCAGTTGGCGCGCGCGTCGTTGCGCTTTTCCGACACCTGCGGATAATTCGGGTCAAATGCGTTGCACACGTCCGCCGACAGGCAGGTCGAGCGCTCGATGCATTCGTCAAACAGCGCCCCGTCCGCACGGCACAGATCCGCGACCAGTGTATCGAAGAAATGCGACTGCATGCCGGTCACACCGTCCGAGCCGATCTCCTCCTTGTCCACAAGAACGGTCATCGCGGTCTTTTCCGGCGTGTCCGTCAGGTCAAACAGCGCAGTTGCCGCCGGATAGGCACACACGCGGTCATCATGTCCATAGCCGCCGACAAAGCTGCGGTCAAAGCCGATGTCACAGCTGCGGAACGCCGGCACACAGCACAGCTCCGCCGACAGGAAATCCTCCTCCGTGATGCCATATTCCTTATTGAGAAATTCCATCACCCACAGCTTGATCTTATCCGACGTCTCGATCTCCGACTGCGACGGCATCGAGCCGACCAAAATGTTCATATCCTCCGCCGAAATGCCCTTTTGCATCGATTTGCCCATCTGTTCGGTTGCAAGGTGGATGAGCAGGTCGGTGATAACGAACAGCGGATCGCCCGGCTTGTCACCGATGCGCACGTTTACCGTCTCCACGCCGTCGTCCGTGCAGCGGCACACCACACCGCGCAGCTCGAGCGGAATGGTCGGCCACTGATATTTCTTGATGCCGCCGTAATAATGCGTCTTAAACAGCGCCATATCGCTGTCCTCATACAGCGGAATCGTTCGGATATCAATGCGCGGCGAATCCAGATGCGCAGCTGTCAGATTGATGCCGCCCTTCATGCCGTCCTTTCCGACTACAAATAGTATAATTGCTTTATTTCTATTGATTTTGTAATATTTATCTCCGGCATGCAGCGGTATCCCGCGCGTATATTCCACAAAGCCCTTGCTTTCCGCCTGTGCCTTCAGCCAGCGTACCGCATCGCGCTCGGTCTTGCCCTCGTCGAGGAATGCCTTATAGCCCTCGGCATAGCTCATCATCGCATCGCGCTCGCTGTCGCTCATGCGGCTCCAGCCTGGCTTTTTGTCATAAAACAGCGTGTTTTCCATGATTCCATCCTTTCACGAATGCTCGTATTGTTTGTTGAGAATATCATCGTAAATCCGGCGTACCTGCGCGCGCAGGCTGTCCAGATCAGCGTCATTTTGAATGAGATAGGTGCAGCGCTCGCGGTAAAATGCATCCGGCTGCTGCGCGTCAATGCGCGCCCGCGCATACGTCTCTGAGATGCCGTCGCGCTGGATAATGCGCCGGATGCGCGTCTGCTTATCCGCTAGGACGGCACAGACCGCGTCACAGATTGCGTCAAAGCCGCCCTCAAACAGCACCGGCGCGTCATATACGCACAGGCGGTAGCCCGCTGCCCGCGCATCCTCAATCGCATCGCGCGACGCTTGCCTGATATATGGATGCGTGATCGCGTCCAGATGCCGGAGTTTATCCGCATCGCCAAAGACGATCGCGCCCAGCTTTTTGCGATCGAGTTTACTCTCTGACGAAATGACACCCTGAAATACGCACTGTATTTTATCCAGCATCGGCTGACAGCTGTTGCACAGCGCGTAATAGATCGCGTCCGCGTCGATGACGCGTGCGCCCAGTGCGGCAAACATCGCGCCTGCCGCGCTTTTGCCCGTGCCCGAGCCGCCGGTCAGACCGAGCACCGCCATCGGCTTGTCCAGATCAATGACGCGGAAGCCCGCGGCCTTTTGGATGCGGTTGGACACGGCCAGACCGATGCCGGACGCCGGCGGACACTGCGCATAGATGCGGGTGCAGTCGGTCGCATCAAACCGCCGCAGCGCGTCAAACACCTCTCGCGCCTGCTCCGCCTCGTCATCCGACGGGCCGAACGTCTCCACGACCGCCTTGCCCGCAAACGCCTGCGCACAATCATCAAAGCACAGCACGCCACAGTTTTCCACAAGCTGTGCGCAAATATAAGCGGCTGTGCGCGCGGGTTCACCCAATACGACGGTAACCGGCGCTTTTGGCGCGTAGTGGCGGTATTTCATGCCGGGCGCGGACACCTTTTCCGTATCGTCGATTTTTTGGCGCAGCGCCTTATCCACATCCACCTCACCGAGCACGGCGCGCAGCTGCTCGAGCGAAATGCCGCCCGGGCGCAGCAGGCGCGGGCGTTCGCCGCACAGCGAGACGACGGTGGATTCCACGCCGACGGAGCACGGGCCGCCGTCAACGACCGCCGCGATCTTGCCGGACAAATCCTCCATGACATGCTGTGCCGTCGTGGTGGACGGACGTCCGGACAGATTGGCGGAGGGCGCAGCCAGCGGTACGCCTGCCGCCCGTATAATCGCCTGTGCAATGGGATGCGACGGAAAGCGAATACCAACTGTATTTAACCCTCCGGATGTAACCATTGGTATTTTATCCTGCTTCGGAAGAATGATGGTCAGCGGGCCGGGCCAAAACGCATCCGCCAGCGCGTCTGCCTGCTCCGGCACGACTGCCGCAATGTCCGCCAGCTCCCGTCGGTCCGCGATATGTACGATGAGCGGGTTGTCCTGCGGACGCCCCTTCGCCTCAAAAATGCGGGAGACCGCCTGCGGGTCGAGCGCGTTTGCCGCAAGGCCATACACCGTTTCGGTGGGAATACCGACGACCTCTCCCGCGCGCAGCAACGCACCGGCCTGCTCCAACGCCGTCGGATCGTCCGACGGGCACAATAGCTTGGTTTGCATGTGATACCTTCTTTTATACAAATTGTATAATTTAGTTGTTATATTTGATTCGTTATATTCTTTCGTTCATCTTTGCGAGCTTTTCCGCCTGCTCGGTCGTAATCAGTGCGTCCAGCACCTCATCCATCGCACCGTCGAGAAAGCTGTCCAGCTTATACAGCGTCAGCTTGATGCGGTGCTCGGAGACACGGTTTTCCGGGAAATTATACGTGCGGATGCGCTCGGAGCGATCGCCCGTGCCGACCTGGCTGCGCCGCTCGGCGGCAATCGCGTCGGTCTGCCTGCGCTGCTCGATCTCAAACAGACGGGAGCGCAGCACGCGCAGCGCCTTGTCTTTATTTTTGTACTGGCTGCGCTCGTCCTGGCATTCCACCACCATGCCGGTCGGCAAATGCGTCACGCGGATGGCGGAGGAGGTTTTGTTGATATGCTGGCCGCCCGCGCCGGACGAGCGGAACGTGTCGATGCGCAAATCCTTGGGGTCAATCGTCAGCTCGACGTCGTCGACCTCCGGCAGCACCGCCACGGTGACGGTAGAGGTATGCACGCGCCCCTGTGATTCGGTCTCGGGCACGCGCTGCACGCGGTGCACACCGCTCTCATATTTGAGACGGGAATACGCACCGTCGCCGTCAATGCTGAACGTGATCTCCTTAAAGCCGCCCAGCTCGGTTTCCGACTGGCCGATGCGTTCGGTTTTCCAGCCGCGCGTGTCGGCATACATCGTGTACATGCGGTACAGCGACGCGGCAAACAGCGCGGCCTCTTCCCCGCCCGCGCCCGCGCGAATTTCCATGATGACGCTGCGCCCGTCGTTTTCGTCCTTTGGCAGCAGCAGGATTTTCAGCTGCTCCTCCAGCCGCTCGATGTCCGCACGGCTGGCCTGCAGCGTCTCCTGTGCCAGCGCGTGCATCTCGTCATCCGCTCCGGCCTCATCCAGCAGCTCCTGTGCCTCCGCCGCATCGCGCCGTGCCGCCTCGTACGCGCGGTAGGCCGCGATGATCGGCTGCAGGCCGCTCTGCTCCTTGGCAAGTGCGGCTGCCCGGGTCGGGTCGTCATACAGCGTCGGGCTGGCCAGCAGACTATCCAGCTCGTCGTAGCGATCCGCCAGTCCTTCCAGTTTATCTATCATTCTTTTCAACTCCATGTAATATTTATGTTCATCCGGCCCGCACCTGTAATACGACCTGCTGCACGTCCCTGCCCTGCAGCGTGCGGCTGACGCTGCCGCCGGACTTGATTCGTCCGGTCCATCGGCCAAGCACATATGTCTCGATCGCAGTCAGGTCGTCCTCCCACAGATAAGCGCTGCTGCCGTCGTCAAACAGGAGGGTAAACGTCGTGCCGTT
The DNA here is from genome assembly GCA_964513445.1 of uncultured Butyricicoccus sp. Lineage (GTDB taxonomy): Bacteria > Bacillota > Clostridia > Oscillospirales > Butyricicoccaceae > Butyricicoccus_A. The sequence goes on from CAZEMM010000023.1 coordinate 14,777, forward strand.
TGCCTTGACGAGCGCCTTCATGCCGACACCGTGCAGGCGCAGCACATCCAGCTGTCCGCACAGCAGGGCGCGCAGCGATGCGGCGCATTCCGGAAGGTTCACCGTTGCGATGTACAGCTCAGCCAGCTTAATGTAGTCATTATCGGTGGCGCTCAGACCACAGTTGATGGTGTAGGTCGTTGTTTCGCGTGTCATATCTGTTTTCCCTCCTATGTTATTACCAGCCGCCGCGCAGCACCAGCTTGACGAGTGAAAAATATTCCCGCACGGTCATCAGCAACTGCTTGCCCGCGTTGCCGCAGGGCGCGGCAATGGCGCGCGGCGTCAGCCCGCATTTCTTCATCAGATGGCGTGCGCGAAACAGGTGAAAATTGTTGGACAGCACCGCGACATTTTCTGTGTTCCACCCGTTCTGCTCGCAAATTGCGACGGCATTTTCTATATTTCCAATGGTGTCATGCGAGGCGGATTCCATCGTGATGCGCGAGGCGTCCGCGCCGTGCTCGGTCATCCAGCGGTACATGACGACCGCCTCCGCGTAGTCCTCATCCGAGCCTTGTCCGCCGCACACGATTACGTGCACATCGGGATTCTGCTGCATCACCGCCACGGCTGTCGCCAGCCGCTGCTGTAAAAGCTGGGTCGGCTGATCGCCCCGGATGCCCGCGCCGAGCACAAACACGGTATCCGCCTGCGCGGCGTCCGCGTCCGAATGCCCCGCAAGTGTGATGCGTGCGCCGACGAGCACAAACGACAGCGCCCACAGCGCAAAGAGTATCGTACCAATCATCACTGTCCTTCCCGCGATACGCGCGTATCGTCCGCCGCCCTGCCGGATGTGCGCAAGGCCGGCCATCGCAAAGCAGCCCGCTGTCAGCAAAAACAGGAACAGCTTGCCGAATACCATGCCGTACATCGGCAGGCTGGCGGCAAAGCAAACCGCGCTGATACCGCCTAGAATTTGATAAAATCGCTTCATCTATGCGTTCTCCATCTGCTCCAGCTCGGCGGACATCGTCTCCCACTGTTCCATGAGCGCAAGCAGCCTTTCGTCGATCTCGTCCTTCTGCCCCGTCAGCTCCAGCAGCCTGTCCGAATCGCTGGCGGCGTCGCACATCTGCCGCTCGAGCTGCGCGCCCAGCGCCTCCTGCTCCGCGATCTCGCGCTCGAGCCGCGCGATCCTCTTTTCCAGCGGCTTGGCGCCGCCCTTCGGTCTGGGCTTCTTCTTTTCCTTCGGCTGGACGCGCGCGGCCTTTTCCTCAGCCTTCTGCTGCCGGAACGCCAAATACTGCTCATAGGTGCCGGGAAAATCGATCATCTCGCCGTCCATCAGCACGATGATGCGATTGGCAAAGCGCGAGACAAAATAGCGGTCGTGCGAGACGAACAGCAGCGTGCCGTCAAAGCCCTCCACCGCGTCCTCGATCCATTCGCGCGACAGAATATCCAGATGGTTGGTCGGCTCGTCCAGCACGAGCATATTGAGCTTGTCATACATCAGCTCACACAGGCGCAGCCGGCTTTTTTCACCGCCGGACAGCTTGCTGACCTGCTTGAGCTGATCCTCGCCGGAAAACTGAAACCGTCCCAGCCGGTTGCGCGCCGTCTGCGGCATCACGTTTTTGTCATAGATCAGCGTGTCCACCAGCGTGCGGTTTTCGTTTTCAAAGCGCACGACCTGCGGCAGATAGGCCGGCTTTAATCCGTCACCCTTTCTGACCGTGCCGGCATCCGCTTCCTCCAGCCCCAGAATGATGTTGAGCAGCGTGGTCTTGCCCGTGCCGTTGTCGCCCAAAATGGCGATGCGCTCGCGGTTTTTGACGCTGAACGTCACGTCACGCAGAACCGGCCGGCCGTCAAAGCTCTTGCAGATGCCGCGCACCTTGAGCACGTTTTCCGTCTCGTAATTGGGGTCGCCAAACTGCATGTTCATGCGCTTTTGCTGCTTGGGGCGGTCGGCAACCGTCATGCGCGCGATGCGCTTATCGATGGAAAACGCGCGCTTGTGCATCTTTTCCGTGCCCCACTGATGCATTTTGCGCGACTGATCCTGAAGCCGCTTCAGCTCCTCCATCTGGTTGTTGTGCTCCGCCAGACGCTGTGCAAAGCGCAGCTTGCGCTCCTCGGCATAATAGCTGTATGAGCCGGCGTAAAAATCCACGCGCCCGTCAAACAGCTCGATGATGCGGTCGCAGCACTGGTCGAGAAAATAGCGGTCATGCGAAATGGTGACGACGGTTCCCTTGTATTCATTCAGAAAATTGCCCAGCCATTCGACGGCATCCAAATCCAAATGGTTGGTCGGCTCGTCCAGCAGCAGGATATCGGTGTCCTCCAAAATGATGCGCGCGAGGTTGACGCGCGTCTTTTCGCCGCCCGAGAGCACATCAAACGGCTTTTCGCGCATCTCGCGCGGGATTTCCAGACCGTTGCATACCTTATCCACCTCAAAATCCAGCGCGTAGCCGCCCATCGCCTCAAATTCCGCCTGCAGCGCGCCATATTGCCGCAGCGCAATGGAATCCTCGTTTTTCTCCATGCGGCGTTCCAGCGCGCGCATACGCGCGCGCACCTCGTCAATGCGGTAAAACGCGCTGCGCAGAATCTGCTCGACCGTATCCTCCGGCTGATAGACCGGAATCTGGTCGATCATGCCGACGGTACGATCCTTCGCGATGGAGACCGAGCCGGTCTCATAGGGAAGCGCGCCGGTCAGCACGCGGAACAGCGTCGTTTTACCCGCGCCGTTCGGCCCGACGATCGCCACCTTTTCTCCCGGGAAGATGTCAAGGGTCACGTCAAAAAGCACCTGACGCTCCCCAAAATATTTATTCAGTCCGGAAATACTGATATCAGCCAAAAGAAGAATCCTCCTGTGTGTGGTGATGTGAAAAGACCGCGCAAAAGCGCGGTCTTTGGGTTGCGTTTACGCCTTCTCCGGCTCGTCAAAGCTCTCGCCAAAGGTCTCGACTGTCACACGCTTCATTCGCTGCGGCTCCAGCGGCTTGTCGTTGTAATTGCGGCGCGCCGATACGATGCGGTCGCACACATCCATACCTGTGATCACGCGTCCAAACGACGCATACTGTCCGTCCAGATGCGGCGCGTCCTCCACCATAATGAAGAACTGCGAGCCGGCGGAATCCGGATCCATCGCGCGTGCCATCGAGATGACGCCGCGCGTATGCTTCAGATCGTTGTCAAAGCCGTTGTGCATAAACTCGCCCTTGATGTGATAGCCCGGGCCGCCGGTGCCGACGCCGTCCGGGTCGCCGCCCTGAATCATAAAGCCCGGAATGACACGGTGAAAGATCACGCCGTCATAGAAGCCCTTGGATACCAGGCTGACAAAATTACGTACTGTGTTCGGGGCGGTTTCGGCAAACAGCTCGACCTGTATTTCGCCGCCGTCCTCCATAGTGATTGTCACAATCGGATTGGTCATGCGAGAATCTCCTTCTTTTCTCATATGCTGCGCCGCACGGCGCATGGTTTCGTTTGATCGGATACCGCGATATCGGTATTATTGTTCTTATTGTAGCAAATCCGCCCGCCCGTGGCAAGGGGTTGCGCGAGATATTATGACGATTGCTGCGCATATGTGCGCACCAGCTCGCCCGCCAGTGTGAGCGGAGAATCCTTCGGCTTCATGCGCAGCACGACATATGGCGATGTGCCCGCATTGAGCAGCAGGCGCCCCTTAAACTGCGGCGCGGCGCACAGGCCCGCCAGACGGCGCAGGTCGGTGTGCTGCTCCGCCCATGTGATGAGCAGGCGCGCGTCCTCCTGCTTGATGGACAAGATGCCCTGCTGCGCCGCCTCGGAACGCAGCAGCGCGATATCGCACACCGCGACCGCGCAGGCCGGCGGCTCGCCAAAGCGGTCAATCATCTCGTCGATCAGTTCGCCCTTGCCCTCCTCCGTGCGGATGGCGGCGATGCGGCGGTACAGATCGACGCGCTGCCCCGCGTCCTCCACGTAGTCCTCGGGCAGGTTGGCAGCGACCGACAGCTCCGCCGTGCATTCGGTGCGCGGTACGGCGCTTTCGCCTTTTTCCTCCAGCACTGCCTCCTCCAGCAGCTTTAAATACAGCTCATAGCCGACGTTCATCATATGTCCCGACTGCTCCGCGCCCAGCACATTGCCCGCACCGCGAATTTCCAGATCGCGCATGGCGATTTTAAAGCCGGAGCCGAACTCCGCAAATTCGCGCACAGCCTGCAAACGCTTTTGCGAGATATCTGACAGCGTTTTGCCGCGCTGGAATGTAAAATAGGCAAACGCGTGGCGCGGAGAACGACCAACCCTGCCGCGCAGCTGATGCAGCTGGGACAGGCCCATGCGGTCGGCCTGCTCGATGATCAGCGTGTTGACATTCGGGATGTCGATGCCCGTCTCAATAATTGTCGTGCACACGAGGATATCAATATCGCCGTCGCTCACATGCATCATGACGCGCGAAAGCTCGCGCTGGTTCATTTTGCCGTGCGCCACGGCCACCACCGCCTCCGGCAGCAGCTTTTGAATGCGCACGGCACAGCGCTCGATGCTCTCCACATCGTTGTGCAGATAGTACGATTGCCCGCCGCGGGAAAATTCACGGCGCAGCGCCTCCGCCACGACGCCTTCGTCGTATTCCATGACGTAGGTCTGTACCGGATGACGTCCCTGCGGCGGCTCTTCCAGCACGGACATATCGCGGATACCGGACAGCGCCATGTTGAGCGTGCGCGGAATGGGCGTGGCGGACAGCGTGAGTACATCCACCTGTCGGGACATCTCCTTGAGCCTTTCCTTGTGCGAGACGCCAAACCGCTGCTCCTCGTCCACGATGAGCAGGCCGAGATCCTTGAACCGCATCGACTTATTAAACAGCTTGTGCGTGCCGATGAGCAGGTCGATCTGTCCGGTCCGGATCTTTTCCAAAATGATCTTCTGTTCCTTTGCCGTCTTAACCCGACTGATCATTTCGATGCGCACCGGCCAGCCGGAAAAACGCGCCAGACAGGTCAGATAATGCTGTCTGGCCAGCACGGTCGTCGGCACGAGGATCGCCGCCTGCTTGCCGCCCAGCACACACTTCATCACGGCACGCAGCGCGACCTCCGTCTTGCCGAAGCCGACGTCGCCGCACAGCAACCGATCCATCGGCCGTTCCGACTGCATGTCGCGCTTGATTTCCTCCAGACAGCGCAGCTGATCCTCCGTCTCCTCATATTCAAACGCCTGTTCAAACTCTGCCTGCCAGCTGTCATCCGCCGGAAACGCAAAGCCCTTTTTGCGCTCACGCTCGGCATACAGCTGGATCAGCTCGCCTGCCAGATCCTTTGCGGCGGCTTTGGCCTTATAGCGCGTCCTTTGCCATTCCGTGCCGCCCAGCTTATTCAGGCGTACATGTCCGCCGCCGGACGCCTCCGCGCCTGCGCCGATGTATTTGGAGATCAAATCGAGATTGGTCGCCGGCACATACAGATAATCCGAGCCGGCAAACGCAATTTTGACAAAATCCTGAAAATTGCCCTCCACCCGCATGCGCTCCATGCCGACAAACCGTCCGATGCCATGGTGCTCATGGACGACCAGATCACCCGGTGTCAGGTCGGTGTAGCTTTTAACATGGTCACGGTTGGATTTTTTTCTGCTTTTCGCTTTTTTGCGCGCGCCGAACATCTGTCCCTCGGTGAGCACGACGGTCTTGAGCGTGGGATATTCCATGCCGACGGACAGACTGCCGTCCAAAATATGCACCTCACCCGGCTTTGGCAGGCGGTCGGTCACACGCGCCGTCACGCCCTCGCCGTCCAGCATCTCCTGCATCGTCGTGCGCCGCATCTCGCCGGAGCACAGCACAATGACGCGGTAGTCCATATCCTGATAGGAGCGGATATCCGCCGCCGCAACCGCGGCATTGCCAGAGTAGGGCGGCAGCTGCTTGGCCGCCACCTCGCACAGCGTTTTGGGGGGACATTCCGGCACGGACGACAAAAACGTCTCGAGATAGACCATCGGCCGGTTGGACAGCGATTGGATGACCGCATCCAGCGGCGCGGTGAATACCGCGTTCTTTCCGTACAGCTGACCCTGCTCGAGCAGCGCCAGCGTGTCCTCCTTCAGCCGCACACGCAGCACGCGCGCCGCCTCGCGCACCGCGCGCATATCATCGATACATACGAACGCCCTGTCGGGGATATAATCGGCGGCCGTCGCCATCTGCGGATAGATGAGCGACAGATATTTGTCCGCCGCCGGCAAAAAACCGTCATTTTCCAGCCGCTCCGCGTCGCGCCGCAGCGTTTTGTTGAGATCGGGATGCTTTTTCCCCTTGGACGCGATGCGCTTGCGAAGCTGCTCCAGCAGACCCTCGATGCCGCCGGGCGCGAGCGTCGGCAGCACCTCCATATTCGGCAGACAGGTCAGCGCCTCCACCGCGCGTGTGCGCCGCTGTGACCCGATGTCAAAATACGACATCGTGTCCACCTCTGTGCCGAAAAACTCAATGCGCACCGGATTCGGCTCACCCGGCGCGAAAATATCCAAAATGCCGCCGCGCAGCGAGAACTGTCCCTCGCCCTCCACCTGCATACAGCGGCGATAGCCCGCCTGTGTCAGCCGGCGCACGAGATCCTTCGTGTCGTATTCGCCGTTAAAATCAATCGTAAACGCAGCCCGCTGCATCAGCTCCGGCGGCAGCGTCGCCAGCAGCAGCGCGGACACGGACAGCACGACCGGCGCACGTCCTTCCGCAAGCGTGCGCAGCACGGCGATGCGTCGATGCTCATATTCACGCGAGGATGATTCGATATCGTGAAACATCAGCTCGCGCGACGGCAAAATCGCCACCGTGCGCCCGGAAAACGCCTCGATATCACGCGCCATACGCGCACAGGCGAGATCGTCCGCACAGATGACGACAGCCTGTCGGTGCAGCTGCTGTGCCAACGCCGCGATGATATTCGCCTTGTGGATGGGAGCGAGACCGGTCACCTCCACCGGTGATTTCCCGCCGCGCAGGCCGTCCGCAATTGTATCAAATTCGGTTAAATCTGTAATCAGCTGCGTAATTCGTTCCATATAATCTCCTAAAAAAATACAAAAAAATGACGAGCAATGTAGACGCCGAAAGGCCGCTTCTCCGTAGAGAAGCGGCTGAGCCTGTCGACCTTTGCCGCCAGGCTGTCAACCAAATGCAAGCATTTGGTTAAAGCCCGCGAAAGGCGGTTAGTGATGTTCGCCGCAGTGTTCGCAGTCCATATCACACGTACCCATCATGGCCTTGGGGTCAAGGCCCTTACGGGTGTAGTAATCCGCGATCGCCGCGTGAATGGCCTCCTCTGCCAGCACCGAGCAGTGCATCTTGACCGGCGGCAGACCGTCCAGCGCCTCCGCAACCGCCTTGTTGGTCAGCTGCAGCGCGTCCTGGATCGACCTGCCCTTGACCATTTCGGTCGCCATCGAGCTGGTCGCAATGGCAGAGCCGCAGCCAAACGTCTTAAACTTGATATCCTCAATGATGCCGTCGTCATTGACCTTGAGATACATCTTCATGATGTCGCCGCACTTTGCGTTGCCGACCTCACCGACGCCGTTGGCGTCCTCAATCACACCGACATTGCGCGGATTGGCGAAATGATCCATTACCTTCTCGCTGTAATCCATATTGAATCGAACTCCTTTTATCTTACACGTATTTTTTTAATCGAATAGGTTGAGCATCGGCTGCCCCGCCAGCTTTTCGTCCCATACCGGGGACATATCGCGCAGCGTCTTGACGACCGCATTGATCTTTTCGATCAGATAATCGACATCCTCAACGGTATTCTGCTCGCCCAGCGTCAGACGCAGCGAGCCATGCGCAATCTCATGCGGCAGGCCGATTGCCATCAGGACATGCGACGGGTCAAGCGAGCCGGTCGAGCAGGCCGAGCCGGTGGACGACGCGCAGCCCGCCAAATCCAAACGCAGCACCAGGCTCTCGCCCTCGATGCATTCGATGACAAAGCTCGCCGTACCCGGCAGGCGGTTGACCGGATCGCCGGTCAGCTTCGTATATGGAATTTTGAGCACGCCCTCGACCAGACGGTCGCGCAGCGATGCGACATACGGCAGATATTCATCCATATGCTCGTTTGCATAGCGCATTGCCTCGCCCAGGCCGACAATACCCGCGACATTTTCCGTGCCGCTGCGCTTGCCGCGCTCCTGTCCGCCGCCATGAATCAGCGGCTCGAGCACGATGCCCTTGCGGCAGTACAGCGCGCCGATACCCTTCGGCCCGCGCAGCTTGTGGCCGGACAGCGACAGCATATCAATGCCCATCTCCCGGACATCCAGCTTCATATGGCCGACGGCCTGCACCGCGTCGGTATGGAACAGCGCGCCCTTTGCATGGCAGAGCGCCGCAATCTGCTTCAGCGGCTGAATGGTGCCGATTTCGTTGTTCGCCGCCATGATGGAAACCACAGCGGTTTTGTCCGTAATCGCCTGCTCCAGCTCGTCCAGCTTGACATGCCCCTGCTCGTCCACGCCGACATAGGTGACGTCATAGCCAATGCGCTGCAAGAACGCACAGGTGTTCAAAATCGCATGGTGCTCGATCGTGCTGGTGACAATGTGACGCTTTTCCGGCGGCAGCTTGCCGGAAAACAGCAGACCCTTGAGCGCAAGATTGTCCGCCTCCGAGCCGCCAGAGGTGAAAATAATCTCCTCCGGGTCGCAGCCCAGCAGCTGTGCCGCATAAGCGCGCGCCTGATCGACCGCTTTCTTCTCCTCTCGTGCCAGCGAATACAAGCTGGACGGATTGCCATAGCCGCTGGTTAAATACGGCTGCATCGCATTGTATACATTTTTGGAAATCGGCGTTGTCGCCGCGTTATCCGAATAAACAACACGTTCCATATGGTATTTCCTCCATTCCTAAAAGGCCGCTCTCCCGAAGCGGCTTACAAAATCCCCTGCATGCCGCACGCCAGATCGGGCTGCGGCTGGTCTGCTATAAATATACACCAATTCGGTAGGCATTTCAACCACCTGCAGCCATTTTTTAATGTTTTTATCGGATATGCCACCATCTTCTTATTATACGGCGTCTGGCGGTCAAATCATGCGGCAATCCTGCGAAATTTGTTCCAAAAATGGCGTCCTGATTGACAAGCCGGACAAAGCATGCTGCATTACCGATAGAAAAAGAGCCTCTGCGACAAGCAGAATGGCGCTGGAAGGTATTTATTTTCTAATTGATATGATCAATCAACCGGAAACCGTCCCTTTGCAGAGTGGCGGTTTTTTCATGCTTTCAATTGACACAAAATGACGCAGTATGCTACACTACAGGTGATACAATGCAAACCTGTAATACAAAGGATGAGCGACTATGTCTGTAAATACAGAAGCTTCGGCACAAAATCAATTTCACGAGCAGCGTCTGCGCGCCGCCATTGACCGCCGCACGCAGGCCGAGCCGGGCTCGGTGAATTATCGCATTCCGCCACATTTTGTCAGCTGTACGGATGACGGGCGCAGCTGCGTGGTGCGCTATCTGCTCAGGCCGGAAATGCGCAATCCGATGGGCTGGCTGCACGGCGGCGTGACCTGCGCAATGATGGACATGAGCATGGGTCTGCTGGCGTATTATAACGCTGGGTTTGTGCTATGTCCGACCGGCTCGATGACGGTGAATTTTCTGCGTCCCGGCCGCATCGGCGGCTCGCTGGTCGTGCAGTCTGAAATCACCTATTTGGGACACAAAATCATTCATGCGCGCGCCTCTGCATGGATGGAGGGTCAGCCGGAAATGCTCGTCGCAACCGCGACTGCCAGCTATATTGTGCCCAGCGCGCCCCAGCAAAAGCAGCCGCATCCGCCGCAGGCCGACAGCCAATAAAGCGGAGCGTCTTAAATTGTATAAGATTGTTTATGAATTGTTCACGAAAAGTACACGAATATGCGTTATAGTAAGCATGTAGTCAGAAATGACTACGGAAAGATTTTTTCTTTTATCTCTCTTTTTACCCCCTAAGTTTTGTATGAGAAAGCGTGCATGTTTCCCCCAATATGCACGCTTTCTCGCCGTTTCCGTCCATGCTTGCACCGCGTATCGGCAAGGGCGGAGGTTTTTTTATAAACCTCTGTACAACAGACGGATTTTGTGGTAAAATACAGTTAATAATTGTGTAGTATTCACAAAAGCCAATGCATGGTCTACGTTGAGCAGCTGCTTTGCGCTGCTTCGTTTCCTCCGTCCAAATCCGTTAGCGGATTACCTTATCAAGCAAAAGCGCATGGACTGTTCGTCGGCCCGTGCGCTTTTGTCATGCGATTCGACACGGTTTCTTGACTTGCGAAATACTGCGTGCTATGATTAAAATGCTAAATTATGAAAACAGGAGCGCAACCAAAAGACCAAAGCCTTTGCTTTTCCGGTTGCGCCAAACATAAAAGGAGTTATACTGAAGGATTATGGAATTTCGAGATTTGGGTCTGGACCCTGAGCTGCTGCGCGCGCTGGATGATGCCGGCTATACCATCCCGACACCGATACAGGAACAGGCCATCCCGCCCGCATTGGAGGGACGGGACGTGCTTGGTCTGGCACAGACAGGTACCGGCAAAACCTGTGCGTTCGCTCTGCCGATTTTACAAAAGCTGAAAAACGAACAACGGCTGCCCGGCTTTCCGCCTATCCGCTCGTTGATTCTCACGCCGACGCGCGAGCTGGCGATTCAAATCTATGACAGCTTTCTGCAATACGCGCAGCACACAGACATCCGCTGTGCACTGGTCTACGGCGGCGTGTCGCAGTACAATCAAACCGAGGCGCTGGGCGCAGGCGTCGACGTGCTCATTGCGACGCCCGGCCGATTAAACGACCTGTGCGGACAGGGTTATATTGATCTGGAGGATATCGAGTTGTTTGTGCTGGATGAAGCCGACCGCATGCTGGACATGGGCTTCATTGACGATGTGCAGCGCATTATCCGGCGCATGGGCGAACATCCGATGCAGACGCTTCTGTTTTCCGCGACTATGCCGAAATCGGTCAAAAAGCTGGTTCAGCAGCTGCTCAAGGAGGATTTTGCGCGCGTCGAGGTAACGCCGGTTTCCACTACCGTCGAGGCCATCGACCAGTCGGTCTATTTTGTCGACAGGGAAAACAAAAAAAAGCTGCTGCTGTATACGCTGCGTGACCCGTCGCTCGACCGCGCGTTGGTCTTTGTGCGCACCAAAACGGGCGCGGACAAGGTGGCGCATGAGCTGAGCCGCGCGCATGTGGGCGCGAGCGCCATTCATGGCGACAAGTCGCAGATTGACCGGCAGAACGCCTTGAATCGCTTTAAGGACGGTAAAATCCGCGTGCTGGTCGCAACCGATATCGCCGCGCGCGGTCTGGATATCAGCGAGCTGTCGCATGTCATCAATTATGATGTGCCGAATGAACCGGAAAACTATGTGCATCGCATCGGCCGTACGGGCCGCGCCGGACAGAGCGGCATTGCCATCACCTTCTGTCAGGCGGATGAGGTGCCTTATCTGCGCCGCATTGAAAAGCTGATCGACAAGGAAATCGCGGTGCGCGAGGACAATCCGTATCCGATGCAGGAAAAGCCGCATGAGGGTCGAGGGAATGGACGTTCCCGTTCCCGCCGCGGCGGACGCGGCAGACGCGGTCTGAACAAGGCCGCAAAGCCGGCGGAAGCAGCCGCTGCAGCACGGCAGACATCCGCATCTGCGCCGCAGGAGGAAAAGAAGGAGACGACCGCACGCCGTCCGCGCCGCAGACGGCACAGACGCTCCCCCGGCAGCGGCACGCCCGCGCCGCAGCAAAATTAATCGCATACAAAAGATTCCCGCCTCGGCTTGAGACGGGAATCTTTGTTTTATCGCTTGGATTTTCTGGTGAGCAGCAGCTCCATACAGTCATCCGCATTGCCCTGCACAAAGCCATCCTTGTGCAGCGCGATCGTCATATTCTGCTTAAACAGCAGCACAATCAAATGCTCCGTCTGGACGACGTTTTCCAGCCTGGAATATGGGATATGCTGCTCGCCCAGCTTGGTTTTCGTGTGGATATCGTCGCCCAAGGTGATGGTAAAAACCGGCGGCTCGTCCCCGAAATTCTCCTTAATATGCCGCTGCTCCGCCTTGATGAGCTTTCTGCCCTGATTTTTATTCAGATACAGCAGGCACAGCGCAGCGACGATCACCACGACAATATAATACAGGCTTTTGGTAAAGATCATCAGCACAACGGCCAGAATCATCAAAAAGACCGCGCTGCGCGTCGTGCGCTGGCTGCTGCCCGACTCCTTCGCCCATGTACCCAGCGCTTCTTCAATGACCTCGGGCGTATATTCATATTCATTGACAAACGATTCCATAAGCCGCACGCCTCCGTGTTGATATTTGTTTTACGATAGCATAAAGCGCGATCGTTTGCAATTCATTCACACCATTACCCAAGAAACGGCACAATTTACATAAAAAGACGTATATTTGCCGGCAAAAGCCCTCCGCGCACAGCCAAATGCAGCCGTGCGCGGAGGGCTTGTCAGAATAAAAAATCAGTCTAAAATCTCCGCCTTGACGACGGTGACCGGATCGACAGTCAGCTTGCCGTCCCGATAATCGACGACCAGCTTTGTGCCGGCGGACAGATTGCCCGCGATAATGGCGCGGCCGAGCAGCGTTTCGACATTGCGCTGCAAAAACCGCTTGAGCGGACGCGCGCCATAGACCGGATCATAGCCGTTGTCAATGACATACTGCTTCGCCGCATCCGTCAGCTCAACCGACAGCTGCTTGTCCTCCAGACGCTTGGACAGCGACGCGAGCAGCAGCTCAATGATCGCCGTGATATTTTCGCGCGTCAACGGCTTGTAGAACACGATCTCATCCAGCCGGTTGAGGAATTCCGGACGGAACGACCGGCGCAACAGCTCAGTCACCTGTGCCCTTGCGTCCTCACGGATTTCGCCGTTCGCGTCGATGCCGTCGAGCAGCACGGACGAGCCGAGATTGGACGTCAGAATAATGATCGTATTTTTGAAATCGACCGTGCGTCCCTGCGAATCGGTGATGCGCCCGTCATCCAGCACCTGCAGCAGGACATTGAACACATCCGGATGCGCCTTTTCAATCTCATCGAACAGCACGACGGAATACGGACGGCGGCGCACCGCCTCGGTCAGCTGACCGCCTTCCTCATAGCCGACATAGCCGGGAGGCGCGCCAATGAGACGGGAGACAGAATATTTTTCCATATATTCCGACATATCAATGCGAACCATGTTCTTTTCGTCGTCAAACAGCGTCGCGGCGAGCGTCTTGGCAAGCTCCGTCTTGCCGACACCGGTCGGGCCGAGGAACAGGAAGGAGCCAATCGGCCGGTTCGGGTCCTGAATGCCGGCGCGCGAGCGCAAAATCGCCTCCGAAACGCTGCGCACTGCTTCCTCCTGACCGATGACGCGCTCATGCAGCGTATCCTCCAGATGCAGCAGCTTCTCGCGCTCGCCCTCCATCAGGCGCGCAACCGGAATGCCCGTCCAGCGCTCGATGATGCGCGCGATCTGCTCCTCTGTCACGCGGTCGCGCAGCAGCGTATGCTTGCCGTCGTTGGCCTCTGCTGACGCCTCCTCCTGCTCCAGCTGCTTTTTCAGCTCGGGCAGGCGGCCGTATTTCAGCTCCGCCGCGCGGTTGAGGTCATAATTTTCCTCCGCGCGCTCGATATCCGCGTTCATCTGCTCGATCTCCGCGCGCAGCTTTTGTACCTTGCCAATCGCGTTTTTCTCGTTGTCCCACCGCGCCTTCATGGAGTTAAACTCCTCGCGCATCTCGGCCAGTTCCTTTTGAATCTCTGCCAGATGCTCACGGGACAGGTTATCGTCTTCCTTTTTGAGCGCGGCCTCCTCGATTTCATGCTGGATAATGCGGCGCTGGATGACGTCCAGCTCGGTCGGCATGGAATCAATTTCCGTGCGGATCATCGCGCATGCCTCATCCACAAGGTCGATCGCCTTGTCCGGCAGGAATCGGTCGGAAATATAGCGGTTGGACAGCGTTGCGGCGGCAATCAGCGCAGAATCCTGAATTTTTACGCCGTGATAGACCTCATAGCGCTCCTTCAGGCCGCGCAGAATCGCGATGGTGTCCTCCACTGTCGGCTCGCCGACCATTACCGGCTGGAACCGGCGCTCAAGCGCGGGGTCCTTTTCAATATACTGGCGATATTCGTTTAGCGTGGTCGCGCCGATGCAATGCAGCTCGCCGCGCGCCAGCATCGGCTTTAACAGATTGCCCGCATCCATTGCGCCCTCTGTCTTGCCCGCGCCGACGATGGTATGCAGCTCGTCAATAAACAGAATGATGCCGCCCTCGCTCTTTTTGACCTC
>CAZEMM010000024.1:0-28195 GCA_964513445.1 uncultured Butyricicoccus sp.
TGTCTTAACTGTGAATAATGCGTTTGCATAAGTACTCTTTGGTGAAGCGCTGCGCGATGTGCAGGAAAATTTGGACGCGAAAAACTACTATGCGTACAATCCGTCCTTTGACGTCTGCTCCTGCAAGCCAAAGAATAAGTCAAACTGACAGAAAAGTAAAGCGGCCGTTTCTTTCTGTCAGAAGCGGAGACACAAAGCGATGCACCACGGAGAAGGATCAATTTCCCGTGGTGCATCGTTCTATCCAAATCATCTAACAGCTGCGCAAAAGGGCGCGATCGAACGCAGTCGGCGCAGCATAAAAAAGAAAACGCACTCACAATACAGCATATAACCTTCAAATGATAAACTCACAACGATTCCTCTTGAAAACCTACAAAATATATGGTATTATTAGGCTATGAAGGTGAGGTGCATTCAACGTGAAAATTTCAACGAAGGGACGTTATGCCCTGCGTATGCTATTGGATTTAGCGGAGCATCAGAACGAGGGATATATCGCCCTCAAGGATATCGCAAAGCATCAAAATATCTCGAAAAAATATTTAGAGCAAATTATCCCTATTTTTAACAAGACAAACTTCCTCAAAGCAAATCGCGGCTATCAGGGCGGATATAAGCTTGCTAAATCTCCCGAACAGTATACCGTAGGGGAGATCCTTCGGCTGACAGAGGGAAATCTGTCGCCTGTTCCCTGTCTGGATCAGGATCCCATCGAATGTGAACGCTCTGGGTACTGTGCGACCCTTCCGGTGTGGCAGGGACTCTACCGCGTCATCAATGAATATCTCGACGGAATCACTTTGCAGGACATTCTGGATCAGCAAAAAGAACGATACGCAAATGATTACGTTATATGAAAAGCCGACAGCAGCCGGCTTTCCGAAAAGCAACACACTTCTCATGAAGCAGCATCCGAAATCACAAGGCTTTCGGAGCTGTACGATGGGAAGTGTCTTTTTATATACAGGCGAAGCAAATTGCAGCTTTCCCGCGCACACCGCCCTTCGGTTACGGTTCTATCGCCAGTCCCTCATCCGTCACATTCCCATTCTCAATATGGAACGAGCGAACAATGGGTAAATCATGCAGCATGAATGACACAATGAGATAGCTTGCGCTGCTGTCAAAGGCAAGGCGCTTATCCTCCTCCGATGGGCGTGCCGGAGATTCCGGATGCGAATGCCAGTTACCGAGCAATTGTAAGCCCTTTTCGCGCATATCCTTAATGGCCGAAAGCTGTTCCCGAGGGTCAAGCGAAAAGTGCTCGCTGGAATGATCAATATTCGTCAGCAGATAAACCTTTTGAATGCGTTTTTCCGCACCGTCAATCACCCCGGCAATCAGGCCGCATGCTTCCTCCGGGAGATTTTTCTTCGCATGCGTCAGCATCTTTTGATAATTGTCTCGACTGATTGTAATCATAACGCACCATCGCATTCTGCCTGCTCATAGTCAATAAGCCTGGTAATCGTCGGATGATCACCGCACACAGGGCAGTCCTTTACATGTTTGGGAAGCGGAACGCTGCGAAACTGCATTTTCAGCGCATCGTAGGTCAGCAAGGTGCCGGTCAGCAGATTGCCTTTTCCAAGAATGTACTTGATCGCCTCCATCGCCTGTAAGCTCCCGATGACGCCGCCCATTGCGCCGATAACACCAGCCTGCTTGCAGGTCGGAACAGCGTCCTTCGGGGGCGGATCACGAAAAACGCAGCGATAGCACGGTCCCTGTCCAGGAACATACGTCATCAGCTGCCCCTGAAACCGGATGATTCCGGCATGGGAAAACGGCTTGCCCGCCATGACGCATGCATCGTTAATGAGGAATTTTGCCGGAAAATTATCCGTCCCGTCAATGATGAAATCATATCCGGCAATCAGCTCCAAAATATTTTCACTTGTCACGAACGTATGGTAGGCTTTCACTGTCACATCCGGATTCATCGCCTCCATCGTCTCCTTTGCGGAAAGAACCTTTGGCTTACCCACATCCTTTGTGGTATGGATAATCTGGCGCTGTAAATTCGACAGCTCGACCTCATCCGCATCGGCAATGCCGATCGTTCCGACACCTGCCGCCGCCAGATACATGGCGGCCGGAGCGCCCAGACCGCCTGCGCCGATAATCAACACCTTGGCCTGCAGCAGCTTTTTCTGTCCCTTGACGCCGACCTCCTTTAAAATAATATGACGGGAATAGCGTTCGAGCTGTTCATTGGAAAATGTCATCACTGACCGCCTCCCATGAAATACAAGAATTCTACCGTATCTCCGTCCGCAAGCACCTTCTTTTTCAGATCATCGCTTTCAACGAATGCATCATTGACTGTGACAGTAACATAACGCGCATTTTCTATCTTTTCCTCTTCTATCAGCTGCGCAACAGTCAATCCATCTGCAATCTCCTTCTTTACGCCTGCAACTGTAATAAACATGCTTTTGTCTCCTTTTTATTCCTGTAGCATTTCTTCAATCGCTTGTCTGTCCGCAACGCCGACGCGTCTGGCTGTTTCCAGTCCATTCCGGAACAGAACCAACGAGGGAACGCTTTGAACGGCATACCGCTCCGCAAGCGCGCCGTCAAACTGGATATTCACTTTTACGATCTTGACCTGCGGATAATCCTGTTCCAATTCTGCCAAAACCGGCGACATCCGCTTGCACGGCACACAGGAATCGGAATAAAAATCCACTAAAACCGGAGCATCCTCATGAAGAACCTCTGTCTCAAAGGTTTTGGTGTTGACGCGCAGTGCCATCAGTCGTCCTCCTCATTTTTACGAACCATCAGTGTATACGTCCCATCCTCATTGTCAAGCAGCTTGAGTATTGTGTGACCATCTTCCTTTATGCTTCGCGGTACATTCTGGACGGGTTCTCCGTCATTCATACGTACCGCGAGAATCTGACCGGCCTCCAGCTCCTCCAAGGCAACCTTTGCCTTGACGAAGGTTACCGGGCAGACAACGTCCGTAATATCGACCGTTTCATCCACCCTGTATTGTATCGTTTCCGCCATTGTATGCCTCCAAAATTGTTTTCTCAAATTGATCCCTGCCAACACGATCTATCGTAAATCGAAAGCGTTCGCCCGGCCTTGCATGATCGGCAAAGAACGTAATCGCCGCGTCGCACACACGCATCAGCTTGTCATGGTCGTCGATAAACGGGATAACCGCCTCGCCTTTATGAATGCTATTGCCAAACAGACCGCCGAACGACACAATATAGCCGTGTATGGTATCCCACGCATCTGCCGGACATGCCTTGCAGCAGCGTCCGCAGGCATTACATTTTTCTTGATCAACTGTAATCCTTCCGTCAGTCAACGAAATGGCGCCCGGGCGGCACGCTTTTACGCAGACACCGCACTGTATGCAGTTTTCTTCCTTCCAGCTGACCTGAATGCCTCCTTTGATGCCGAGATCGTTTTCCTCTGCCTTGAGACAGTTGTTCTGGCATCCGGTTACACCGAATTTAAACTTATGCGGCAGGTCGCGTCCAAAGTATCGCTCGTCCAGCTCCTGCGCCAACGCATAGGTATCAATACAGCCGCTCGGACAGATCGCTTCGCCCTGACATGCCGTGACCGTGCGCACACGCGGGCCGCAGACGCCCGGCGTGACATCGCCTTCGGCGAGCGCCGCCTTGACTGCGTCAATCTGCTCCAGCTTGATAAACGGAATTTCAACGCCCTGACGCGAGGTCAGATGTACATGCCCGTCACCATATTGCTGCGCAACGCGCGCAATGACCGCAAGCTGCTCCGCAGTCAGATTTCCGCCGACCACCTGCAAGCGCAGAGAAAAATTGTTCTTTTGCTTTTGGCGCATAAAGCCGCCCTTTTTCAGCGTTGCATAATCTACTGCCATGATTTTACTCCTCCTGTATCGCTGCGATTGCCTGTCGGAAATCGTCAATCAAATCCTCCACATCTTCAATTCCAACGCTGATGCGAATCATGTCGTCATACACGCCGCACAGCTGCTGTGTCTCCGTATCGCTGTGAATATAAATCGTACTCGCAGGATGGATGACAAGTGTTCTGACATCACCGATGTTTGTCGCATTCACGGCATACTGCAGGCGGTTCATCAGCTGAAACGCCTTTTGCTTGCTGCCAACACGAAGCGTAAGAATTGCTCCGCCCCTGCCGCGAAGGTACTTCTGCGCCAGCGGATAGGCTGGAGAGTCCGGCAATGCCGGATAACATATCTGGACGCCATCCAGATTGCTTAAAAATTCTGCCAGGCCGCGGGCATTGTCACACAGGCGCTCCATCCGAAGCCCCAGGGTTTCCAGACCGACCGCGGTCAAAAACGCGTTCATCGGTGATAAACAGGCGCCGACATTGCGCCACAGGCCGTTTCTCAGCTTTGCAAGATAGGCAAATTTCCCGAACTTTCTGTACTGCGTGAGCATCGGATATCGTTTTGCGTCCCATGAAAACCGTCCGCTGTCGACAATGATCCCGCTGATTGCGCTGCCGCTTCCGTTGATGTATTTTGACGTGGAGTGAATCACAATATCCGCGCCATAGTCAATCGAGCGAATCAGATACGGCGTCGCCGTTGTGCAATCCAGCATGAGCGGGACGCCATTTTCGTGTGCCAGCGCCGCGATTTTTTCAATATCTACAATTTCCAGTCCCGGATTGCTGATCATCTCTCCAAATATAACCCTCGTCCGCTCAGACAGCACTTTTTTTACCTCCTGCACCGTCATATGCGGCACAAGCCGTGTCTTGATTCCCAGGCCATCCAGGTCGCCGAACAGGTCAATCGTTCCGCCGAACAGTCCGGCGCTCGCGACGATTTCATCGCCCGCCTGCAAAAGATTCAGCAGCGCCATCGTGATTGCGGCCATACCGGACGAGCACGCCACTGCGCCGATGCCGCCCTCCAATGCCGCAATGCGTTGTTCAAGGGCTGCAATAGACGGATTGCCGATTCGCGTATAGGCAAAGCCCGGCGCCTGATTGCGGAATACCTTTTCCAGCTGCTCGGGTGATTGCTGCGCGAACGCGCTTACCTGATAAATCGGCGTCAGGGTCGCGCCGGTATTTTCATCCCCGGCAAAGTCCTGATGGAGCAACGCAGTATTGAATTTCATTCAATCACCTCCAAAAACGAATGCATTTCGCCGTCATTCGATAATCCTGCGAAATTCCTTGTCGCTCAGTGAGACATCTCCCATCGGATAGTCCCGCCCCAATGCGCTATATTTCCCTTTCCCAAAGCTGTGGTACTTTAGCGGCTCATAGGTCACATTGGGCTTGTCCTTCAAGAATTCCCGAATGGCTCGGATATCCTCCGCGGTGTCGTTAAAGCCAGGAACCACCGGTGTGCGCACCCTCTTCGGCAAATCAGGGAACTCCGCACACAGCCTCGCAAAATTCTCGAGAATCTGCTCGTTCCCCCGTCCGGTGTACGCGCGATGCTTGTACGTGTCCATCGACTTGATGTCAAACAGAATCTGATCCAGATGCTGCGCCGCTCTCCGGACAGATGCATATGGCGCACAGCCGCAGGTCTCGATTGCGGTATGGATATACCGCCTGTGTGCCTCAGCCAGCAGAGCCTCCAGAAAGTCAATATGCGACAGCGGTTCCCCGCCGCTCACTGTCATGCCGCCGTTTCCGTTTTGATAAAACACGCTGTCGCGCTCCACAATATCCACCAGCTGCTTGACCGAATAGGCGTCGCCCTGTATCGCAATCGCGCCTGACGGGCAGACCTTCGCACAGCGCAGACAGCCTGTGCACGAAGCGAAGCGAATGTGCGCCGCTCCTTGCGCGCTGTCAAAGGAAATCGCCTTGGATGGACATGCCTGTGCGCACACGCCGCATTCTGTCAGGCCGATACACTTATCGGAAAGATAGAAAATTTCCCGTTCTCGCTTCTGTGATTCCGGATTGCAGCACCACCGGCAGCGAAGCGGACATCCCTTGAGAAATAGAATTGTCCGGATGCCGCTGCCGTCGTGTAAGGAATAATGTTGAATGTTGAAAACCAGATCGTTTTCCGGTTTTTGTCGAATGTCATACGGCTGCATGCTCTGTTCTCGAAATCAGATCGTCCTGTAAATCCTTCGTCAGCTCCGTAAAGTATGCGCTGTAGCCCGCAATGCGCACGAGCAGATTGCGGTACTGCTCCGGATGCTTCTGCGCTTCGCGGAGCGTCTGCGTGTTGAGGACATTAAACTGAATATGCCAGAGCCTGAGGTCGCGCCATGCCTGGATAAACTGTACCAGCTTTTCTGTGCCCTCCGCACCCTCCACGCACGCGGGGCTCAGCTTGATATTGATAAGACGTCCGGCATGTTCGATGCGATCATAGTTCTTGGTGGCAAAATTGGACAGCAAAATCGCAGTCGGGCCGTTGCGGTCCGCTCCCTGCGATGCCGACGAGCCATCCGACAGCGGAATATATGCACGGCGTCCGTTCGGTGTCGCACTGACCACCTTGCCGAACGGCACGTGGGAGGTAAAGGGTACAATGCGCAGATCCATGTGGACGCCCAGCTGATTTCCATACTTGTGTGAAAACTCCTGGCCGTCTCGGTCGAGCAGCTTGCCGATTTCATCGGTGTACGGATTGTCGTTGCCGTATGCCGGTGCGTTCTGCATCAGCTGCCGAATGCGCTCATATCCCACAAAGTTATGCTCCATTGCCTCCTTAAGCTGCGCAAGCGTAATGGTCTTATCCTCAAATACAACCTTTTTGATGGCGGCGAGGGAATCAATGACGGTTGCAAAGCCCATATATTCAAAGTAGCCGAGATCAATTCCGCCCTCAATCTTGGGCTGGTGCAGATCCGTATACGTATCCCGGCACAGCTTGTGCAGCGCGGAACCGAGCGGAGACGCAAAATGCTGTGCACGCAGGCGAATGATTTCATGCTGCTGGATAAACGCGTGCTTGATAAAGTTTCGCGCCTGCTTGAGATACGCCTCCAGCACCTCGTCAAACGACTGAAAATCCTCAAAACGGCCGGTTTCCAGTCCGAGCAGCTCATCGCCGTACTTCAGCATCCGTCCGTTATAGACGACCATCTCCAGTGCCGCCGCAAAATTGATATAGGCATTTGGGCTCGTGTACGTATCGCGGTTCGGCATCCGGCATTCGGCGCAGCCAGAAACACTGTAGTCATACGCTTCCTCGAAGGTCGCACCCTTTGACAGCAGAAGCGGAACGATGTCCTCATCATTGAGCAGCTTCGGGAAGCCCTCACCCGCCTTGATCGTCTCTGCGATTTCATAAAGATACCGTTTCGGACTTCTGGCATGAACGCGCGCCGCCAGATCCGGATAATTGAGCGGAAACTCCCGCTTGGATTTGAGCAGAATATATGTCAGCTCATTTGTCGCGTCCTGCCCGTTCTTTGTCTGCCCGCCGATGGTCACCGCTTCCCAATGCGCGTAGCCCTCGTTGAACGCGCCGCCGGTCTCCGAAAGATAGAGGTCGATGAACTGCGCCATCGCGACCCACATGCACTCAAACAGCTCCTGCACCTCTTCATCTGTGATCCTCCCCTCTTGGATGTCCTTCACATAAAACGGGTACAGATACTGATCCATGCGCCCATTGGAGATAATCGTTCCGGTCTTCTGCTCGATACGGGAGAACATCTGGGTAAACCACTGCGCCTGCATCGCTTCATAAAACGTGCGCGGCGGATTCTCCGGCACATACCGACAGGTCTCCGCAATTTTCAGCAGCTCTGCTCTGCGCTTCTGATCCGTTTCCTTCGCTGCCAGCTGCTCCGCCAGCTCGGCATGGCGATTTGCCCAGAGCACAATCGCGTCACAGGTGAGAATCGTCGCTTCGAGAAACGGCTTTTTCTCGGTATTGTCAATCGGACTGTACGCATCCAGCCGCGCCAGACGCTGCTCTGCCTCTTCTTTAATTCCCTTGAAGCCCTTCTGCAAAACGATTTCATAGTCATGAACCCACTGCAAGGACGAGCGAAACGACGCCGTCTCGTTGACGATGTAACGCGAGGTCAATTCCTTATCGTTGTTGTAGGTCAGCTTTGCCGTCTCCTCCGGCAGAGTCTTCGCGAAATTCTCATGAAAGGTTTTCCCAACCCAGTAGGGTGAAATTTCCTCGGAAACAATGCGGATTTCCTCCTCCGAAATATCAAACGGCGAATTGCTTCGTGTCGAGATTCTGCTCAGAACCTCGCCATAGATGTTGCCGTCCAGCTCCGGATACAGGATGCCGTAGCGTCCCTGCTTGCCGCTCCGGCCGACGAGAAGCTGATTGTCGTCAATGTATACCGTTGCGTTCTTCGCGTAGTGCATGAGCGCCTTTGCCCAGCGGACATTGAGCGGCTGCCCCTCCGTTTCGCGGAACGACTGCGTAAAATACAGTCCGCGTTCAATATCGATCTGCGGCTTCTGATCGCGGATGGTGCGCAGAATTTCCAGCGCCCTGCCGCTTCCGGATATCGCCGCCTGGTTGTGTTCGATTTCATTTTTTATCCGTTTTTCCTGCGGAGAATATGTTAAAATCATGGGTCTGCTCCTTTCTGTCAGTGTGCGTTCCATCAGATATTCGGTACGAACGGAACGGGCGTCTCTTCAAAGAACTCGTTGAAAATATCGTCTCTTGCGCGTGTGAAAAGCGGGCCGGTGCGGCGGCGCGGCGTGCCAAGCTCAATCCTCGTAATGCGTTTGATTTTTCCCGGCCTCGGCGTCATGACCACAACGCGCTGTCCCAGATAAACTGCCTCGTCAATGTCATGGGTGACAATCACCATTGTGATTTTTTCCTGTTTCCAGATGCGGAGCATCTGCTTCTGCAAATGCAGCTTGGTGATGGCATCCAGCGCGCCAAACGGCTCGTCAAGCAACAGAATCTTCGGCTTGTTCGCAAGGGCACGGGCGATGGCCACACGCTGTGCCATGCCGCCCGAAAGTTGTTTTGGCAGCGCTTTTTCAAAGCCTGACAGGCCGACCAGCTCCAGATTTTTTTGAATCAGCTCGTCATCCTTTTTTGCCTCCTTCGGCAGGCTGAACCGGATGTTTTCCTCCGCCGAAAGCCACGGAAGCAGCCGGTGATCCTGAAAAATGAAGCCCTTTTCACGCGACGGTCCGTCAATCGGCTTGCCGTCAAACAGCACATCTCCCTGAAATTCCGTTTCCAGGCCGCCGATGATGCGAAGCAGCGTGCTTTTACCGCAGCCGCTTCCGCCGATGATCGAAATAAAGCTGCCCTCTTCGATTTCTAGATTGATATCCTCGAGCGCTGTGACGGTGTTTTCCTGTGTGTGAAACTGCTTTGTCAGATTTTTGATTTCCACTAAAGCTCTGCTCATTGCTGTTCCTCACCCTCTCAATTCCACGTGATGAGCTTTTCACGCAATTTTTTCAAAATGTCGTCCATGAGCTTTCCGAAAATGCCGACGAGCAGCATGCCCAGAATGACAACGTCCGGTCTGGAAAGACTCCGTCCGTTTGCCAGCATAAAGCCGACACCGCTCGTTGCACCGATCATCTCCGCCGCCACCACACACACCCAGGCGCTGCCGAGGCCCAAACGAATCCCCGTCGTAATGGACGGCAGCGCGCCGGGAATGATGATTCCGCGTATCAGCTCCGCTTTCGGCACCTCATACACCGAAGCTAGCTCGTAATACCGGCTGTCGATATTGCGAATTCCGTCCACTGTGTTGACGAAAATCGGGAAAAACGCACCGAGGAAAATGATAAACACCTTGGAGCTTTGCCCGATGCCAAACCACAGAATCGCCAGCGGGATCCATGCGATCGGCGGAATCGGACGCAAAATCTGAATCACGAGATCAGTGAACACCTCGAATTTCGGAAAAACCGACACCAGAACGCCGAGCACAATGCCTGCGACCAATGCGATTACGAAGCCCTCCAGCACGCGAACCAGACTGACTGCAATATTGCTCAGCAGCGTCCCTTCCCGTGCGTATTCGATTGTTGTCGCAACGATGGACTTGAGCGGCGGAAGTGTATACGCATGGAGCATTCCCGCCAGATCGGCAGCCTCCCACGCAGCAAGTATGATGACCGTCAGTGCCAGATACAATCCCCAAAAGCCAAATCCCCGTTTCTTCCTCTGTTCCATGTCATTCCTCCCCGGTGCGCTGTCCACTGCGCCCGCCAATTACATTGAAACGTGATGCGAACGAGTCATCCGCATCACGTCAGATCCCTGTTTACCCGTTTACCGCGTCAACATACGTCGTATTGATAAAGTCGTCGATATTCACATCGTTTTGGATAATGCCAGCGTTCAATGAAAAATCCTTAACTGCCGTAATTTCAGCAATGTCCTCCTCATCCAGCGCCGTTTTAAAGGTGAACTTTTGAATAATCTGCTCCATCAGCTCCGGCGTAACGTTGAAATCCTCCGCGACATCTGCCGCGCAGCTTTTCGGATCAGAAGCCAGATCCTCATCGGCACGATTGAGCGCCTTGATGTATGCCTCGACAATTTCAGGATGTTCCTGCGCAAAGTCTGTAACAAAATACGTAATCATGTTGCCCTTCTTGACACCGGTACCGTCCGCCAGTACCTTCGCCGCACCTTCCGAGGTCAGCTGGGAAATATACTGCTCCCAGATGACGATGGCATCGACCTCTCCGTTTGCCAGAGCCGTCGGCTGATCGCCTGCGCCCAGATTGACCGAATTGACATCATCCAGTGTCAGTCCTTCGTTCTCAAGCAGCAGCGCCAGCAGATGCTGTGCATACGAGCCGGTCGCGTAGCCGATCGTCTTGCCCTTGAGCTGTGCAACGCTGGTGATATCGGAATCGGTCGGAATCAGTACAGCCAGCGCCTGCTCTCCGTAGGCTACGTTGGAAACAATTTCGATTTCCTGGCCGGTAGACTTTGCAATGATTGCCGGAAGATCAGCCATAAAGCCGACATCCTCTTCACCTGCTGCAACCGCTTCGTTGACAAGCGGCCCGGACTGGAATTCATCCCATGTAAATGATGCGCCCACCGCTTCCAGCTCTTCCTGTAAATACCCGCGCTCATACGCTACATAAATCGGCGTGTATAGCGGGAACGGCTGTGCGCCTATGCGGACGACTGTATCCTCCGCCGCTTGTTCGCTCTGTGCGCTGCCCTGTTCGGCCTCCGCTGTATCCGATGCGTCGCTGCCGCAGCCGGCCAGAACGGCGACTAGCAACGAACCGGCAACAATTGCCCCGAAAATTCTCTTAAGACGTGTTTTATTCATGATTTTGCTCTCCTTGAATTATAATTTATTTTGTTCTGTTGTGTTATCGTTTCTCTCCGCACATTCGACATCGTCTGTTTGAATTGCGCATTGGTAATGTCCTCACTTTCTTGTTATTCTATGTTGTCTGCGTTTTCTCAGGTGCACACGTTTTTCCCCGCGAAAGAAATAAAACCAGAGATTTTGACAGCTTCATTTGTCAAAACCTCTGGTTTTTCCAGTCAGTTTATGTTTATTCTGTATTTTATTTTTCGCGCGGTATACGGATTTTCTCATTTCGTTCCATTTGAATCAGCTTTCCATCCTGAAAAACCAGTGTAATCGTTCCGTACTGAATATCTGCGGCAATCTCCTGAATGTTCTTTATCTGCTGCTCAGATAAGGCTTTTTGTTCCATCGCTATTCCCTCGCCCTTTTCATATCCTATAAACATATAGGTTTTATATGTTTGCTAGCTTTTGTTATATCTTATCCGCTTCTTCTCCATTTGTCAATAGGCTTTTTTGATTTTATCTGTTTTCACAAAGAATCGCGCGATCTTGTTTTGGAGTTTGAACATAAGAACCAACCATATGACATACATGCCTCTGTCAGTGGTCCTCTTCTCAGGCACAAAAAAGGCTCCCTTCCTGATCGACAGCGTTTGTTCGCCGTCTCTCAGGAAGGGAGTCTATGCCCAGAGCAGCGCCGCTTGCGCATCCTTCGGCGCGTTCGTTCGTATGATGCGGTGCTGCCCTATAAGTGCTACATACATTTTGCGTGGCTCCACGACTGCTTTTGTCTTTCCTTCGCAATCTCCAGCCCGTTTCTCATGAACGCGTCTCCATATTTCTGGCGAA
This sequence comes from uncultured Butyricicoccus sp., assembly GCA_964513445.1. GTDB lineage: Bacteria > Bacillota > Clostridia > Oscillospirales > Butyricicoccaceae > Butyricicoccus_A. The sequence continues at coordinate 12,068 of CAZEMM010000024.1, forward strand.
TCTGCCACGCGTAGCGTGTTTCCGGTTCGGTCAGCTTGCGCTCCTCAAAGGACAAAACAGCGTCTATTTCCGCTGAATATCCCCGATAAAATTCCTTCATCAATTGAAGCATTCGCAAGCCTGCTTCTACCACTGAGGATACCTCCCCGTCCGGCGTAACGATGTTTACCGTTTTCAAATCATAATGTGCCGCGTTTTTAAAATTCTGTACAGCCTGCACCTGCGCCTTTGCGGAAAATTCCTCCGTCGGCGTTGCCGCAAGCCAAATTAACAAAAGCTGGATAAATTCCAAATCGCGTTCATCAATGCCGGCATATGTCATTGGGTTCAGATCCACCATACGCAGTTCAATGTGGTCAATACCGTTTTCCCGCAGCGAATCCAGGCTATTCATCCCCTTCGGCTTGAGTCGAATGGGATAATACAGCTCAGATGGAAACGAAATCAGTCCGTTGGTAACATACTGCTCAATGCTGTCCACATATCCATTCAGGCTGGAATAATCAAAAATGGGAGAAAAATGATTCCAATATCCCAGCTCGCTGCATCGGACGGACGCCATACCCAAAAATGTCCCGCCGCCCGCACTTCCTTTCTCGATATACGAGCTGTCCATCACCGGAGATGCGGCAGTCAGCACTGTGACAATCCACCCGTAAGCAGCAAGACGCTGTGCCAGCGTCAGATACAGCTCGTCCTTGTAGGTGCGGAAATCGACTTTTCCGCTGACCTCGAAGGCCGCCTGCAGCAGCTCGTCCGAAAAGGAATAGTTCACATGAATCCCGCACAGCGACATCTTATACCGTCCATAGCGGTCGGCAAGATATTCGCGATAGCGCGTTTTGCTTGTCTCCGCTCCTTTAAACTGAGCGATAGGGATATCTCTTTCGTTCTCAATATACGGCGGGTTGGAAAATGGCCACAGGTATTCGCCTAATTCGTTGATCGTTTGATAAACCTGTGTGGTATGCTTCTCAAGCTCCTTCACAGCCGCATGCGCGTCAGACGAAACGCCGGTGTTGATCTCGGTCTGATTTTCGCAGAAATCCATCACAATATGCTTGCTTCCGGCAAACGGATGCTTTGTATGCGCAAACCTTCCGTCCTTTGTAATGCGCAGGCTTTCCTTTTCCAATCCAAAATTGCCGCAAAAGGTCAGGGAGCTGATCTTTTTCCGGTCGATCGGAAGGATACCCTGTGTCACGCTTCCATGATACGAATAGCTGCGGATCTGTTGCTGCATCGATGCGCCCGCCTCCATCGCCTCTGCAAATTTCCGTCCCGGAGAGCAGAGCGTTGTAGCCCGATGGAACAGCGGCACCAGATAACCTTCCTCCCCAAATCCGCGCGCGCGAAGTCCCTGTTCCGCGAGACGCAATACGTCGCAGCACAGCTTCTTCAGTCCGTTCCGGTCGATAAACTCCGGCCATGTCCGGTGATTCATCAGCTTTCTCAGCTCTGTTGCCGAGTATCCGTGATGATACAGGACGTGATCTCCTTCAAGCAGATCCAAAAGCTCCGGTACCTTTTCCATCAGTCCGACATGAAAGGCGGCGACCGTCATCGCCTCCGAAAGCGGCTGACTGCATACACTGCGAAATTCTATCGTACCGCGAAACGTCAGATCCTCAAATTTGTATGTGCGCAGATATCGGAGATCAGACAGCTCCGGTTTGAATTCCATTTTGTAAAATCTTCCATTCTCGCGGTATTCACCGACCATCGTGTCCTGTTCCAGATAATCGGTGATCGGAATGGGCTGGAAAAACAGATAATGCCCCTCGCGTTCCGCGCAGAAAATACTGGTCGTAGCGATATACTCCAGCAGATCATCAACGCAGGTCAGTTCACAGTCGAACATGCCGATGTTGTGCGGATTGATACCATGCGTGCTGTTCTCCCAAAACAGATCGCGCACACACAAAAGCTCCGGCTCGCTCTGCATGACGGAGTTGCTGAACAGCACCGCCTTGACAGGCTCCAGTAAGGAGAAGGCTCTGAGCACCGAAATCAGCTCGTCCTCCTCCACGTCCAGCTGTACCTGCGAGGCGCTGGCATAGGATGCGTATTCCGGATACGGGTGAAAATACATCGGGATCTTCCACTCCCGGCTCTTCTTCAAATAGTATTCCAGCATCTTATATCGCGTTGCCGGAATAAAATCCTTGCGGTTCACCTGATAATTCGGATTTACGCCCATGCCGGTCAGAAGATGCCCGTTTCTCTCTAATTCTCGATTAAAAAAGGTTACATATTCGCCGAAGCGGCGGGCAAGCTCGCTGAGCTTTTGTTCTTTTCCCATGGAAAATTCCAAATTGTTATAGGAGCAGTCAAAGGAAAAAATATCTCCGTTTTCCTGATTGACGGCTGAATAGCATACGCCGTTTTCATCGTAGTGCTCCGGCTGAAATCCAAAGTATTCTACTGCCTTTGCAAACGCCTGCTGCGCAGTCTGATAATCCGTCGCTGTCCCGTCTAAAGCGACAACCGGCATCTCAATTTCAATTCCGATATAGTTCTTTTTCGCCCGTTTCGTCGGACGAATGTATTTTGCATATAATTCTCTTTTTATATGTTCTCTCGTATACATTGTCACGCGCCCCTTCGTGCTCCCCTAAAGCTCTGAATATGCCAGAAGGAGCAATTCCATTTTCTTTTGGTCTAAAACGTATTCGTTTCCGTGATTTGTCCCCGTATACACCAGCTTGCCCTGATGATACGCTATGAGCGTCGTAAACGTTACCGGCTTCCATTGATCGAAGGACAGTGGTCTGGTCGAGAACATCGTCCCCTCCTCCGTCTGCAACGAATACAGCATATCTGCGGAATTTGTATGTGCATACAGCAGCTGGCCATCATAGATTAAGAGATTTACTTTATTTTCCGGCGTAATCGTAACAACCATTTGATCTACGATCTCGAAACGCTCCCTGCTGTCTAACGGCATTCCTTTTTTCTCCGTCGCTGCATTGATACAGTCAATCAAATATAATAAAATCCGTTCACTGTCCGTACTGCCGGACTGACGGGGAAAATAGCCCTCCAGCTCTGCACATTCAAAGATTGTGCCATTATGAATCAGCGTCCATCGCCGTCCGCTGCAATCCACCCGCGTGAAGGGATGGCAGTTATTCCATTCCAATTTTCCAATAGTTGCCAGTCGAATGTGCGCCAACACTGTCGTCTCGACAATCGGCGCGCGCAAGCGCTCCTGCAGATACCGGCTGTCCTTTGCCTTAATCGGTTCTTTTTCAATGGAGCATCCGTTTTCATTCAGGATTGCCAGTCCCCATCCGTTCGGGTGCTCATCGCTGTGGGAAAAAAACTCCTTCAGCTCCCGATTCAGTCTTTTCGGCGCGCTGCCCGAAAATCCAAATAATTCGCACATTGTCGTCCCCTCTTCTTGTGATAGTATACTATTTTGCGGCAATTGCTTTGGATTGCCGCGGCGCTTATCTGGCAAACATGGATGTAGAGAGGTAACGCTCACCGGTATCAGGGAGCAGTGCAACAATCATTTTGCCCTTATTTTCCGGGCGCCTTGCAAGCTCCGTCGCCGCAAACACCGCTGCACCTGAAGAAATTCCGACAAGCAGTCCTTCTTTTCTGGCAAGCGTTCTTCCGGTTGCAAACGCATCCTCGTTTTCTACAGCAATAATTTCATCATAGATCTTGGTGTTGAGCGTATCCGGTACAAATCCCGCGCCGATTCCCTGAATCTTATGCGGTCCCGGCGTACCCTTGGAAAGCACGGGAGAACCCGCCGGTTCAACGGCAACGATCTTTACATTTGGCTTGCGGCTCTTTAAATACTCGCCGACACCGGAGATCGTTCCGCCGGTTCCCACGCCCGCAACAAAGATATCCACCTGACCATCGGTATCCTCCCAAATTTCAGGGCCGGTAGAGGTGCGATGAGTGGCTGGATTCGCAGCATTCGTAAACTGGCTGGGGATAAAGCTGTTCGGTATTTCTTCAGCAAGCGCATTCGCCTTGGCGATTGCGCCCTTCATGCCCTTCGCGCCCTCCGTGAGCGCCAGCTCTGCTCCGTAAGCCTTGAGCAGCTTGCGGCGCTCCACACTCATGGTTTCCGGCATGGTCAGGATAATGCGATATCCCCTGGCGGCGGCAACAGCAGCAAGACCGATGCCGGTATTTCCGCTGGTCGGTTCGATGATCACGGAACCCGCGTGCAACACGCCCTTTGCCTCCGCATCATTAATCATCGCCTTTGCAATTCTGTCCTTTACGCTTCCAGCAGGATTGAAATATTCGAGCTTTCCATAAATCGCCGCTTCCAGATGATTTTCGTTGATATAGTTATTGAGTTTTAAAAGCGGCGTTGCGCCGATCAGGTCGGTAATGGTGTCGTACGTTCTCATGATCATTGGCTCCTTTGATGAAAAAATTGGTTCGGAATTGTCACGGCTTCTGGTTCGATCTCGAAATTCTATATAACGCTTCTCTTTTCCGCGCCGCCTGTTCCCATTATTCCTATATGTTTTGTAGGTATTATAATATACCTATTCGATTCATTTGTCAACCCGCACACAGGATATTTCATGGATTTACTCTATTCCGCCAATCGTTCCGCCTCCTATGACGGTATCACCGTCATACAGCACCACAGCCTGTCCCTTTGTAATCGCGCGCTGCGGCTCATCAAATTGCACCCGCAGCGTATCGGTGTCTGTCTGCACAACGGTTGCCCACTGCTCCGGCTGGCGGTAGCGAATCTTCGCCTTCAGCCGCAGCGGCTTGTCAATCGCTGCGAGAGAAATCAGGTTCAGGTCGCTCGCTGTCAGAGTCTGCGCATACAGCTCCGCCTCTTTCCCCAATGTCACGGTATTGGCAATGGGATCGACGGCGCATACATACATCGGCTGCGTAAAGGAAAGCCCCAGTCCCTTGCGCTGTCCGACGGTATAGCGGATGATACCGCGATGGCGTCCGAGAAAATGCCCTTCCCGATCCACAAAATCGCCTTCGGCATAGCTCTTCCTTGTGTGTTCTTCAATAAAATCCGCATAGCCGCCGCTTTGCACAAAGCAGATATCCTGACTGTCATGCTTTTGCGCATTGATAAATCCCTGCTCCTGTGCAATGCTTCGCACGCCGGCCTTTGTCATATGCCCAAGCGGAAACTGCATGTGCGCAAGCTGATCCTGCGTCAGGGTATACAGCACATAGCTTTGATCCTTATGGGAATCAACGGCCTTTTTCAATAGATACCTGCCGGATACGGCATCCTGTTCGATGCGGGCATAATGTCCCGTTGCCACATAGTCAAACCGAAGCAGTCTCGCCCGACGATACAGCCTGTCGAATTTTACATACCGGTTGCAATCAATACAGGGATTGGGCGTCCTGCCATTTTCATAGGCGCAGATAAAACGCGCGATGACAGCCTCCTCAAATCCATCTGAAAAATTAAAAACATGATACGGGATGCCAAGTGCGCGCGCAACGCTTCTCGCATCCTCAACATCGTCCAGAGAGCAGCAGGCATGCTCTCTGGACATGCCTACCGTTTCATTATCAAACAGCTTCATCGTAACGCCCGTGCAGTCGTAGCCCTGTTTCTTCATCAGATAGGCCGCAACGCTGGAATCTACGCCGCCGCTCATCGCGATCATAGCCCGTTGCTTCATCGCATTATCCCAAATCAATCATTCTGTCGATGCATACGCGCGCTTTTCGGATGGTTTCATCATCAAGCAGAATTTCTTCTCCGCCTACGCCGGATACCGCATGGTACACGTCAACCAGGGATGTCGCCTTCATATTCGGGCAGATCAGGTCTTTGGACAGCGTGTAAAACCGTTTTTCCGGGCACTGATAGGCAAGATGCTGGGCAATGCTGATCTCCGTACCGATGATAAACTCCGCTCGGTCCGAAGCCTTCGCATGCTCCATAATCGCCGAGGTCGACCCGATAAAATCGGAAAGCGCCAATACGTCCGGCATGCATTCAGGATGCACCAGCAACTCGGCGTTCGGATGCGCCTGTCTTGCCGTCTTTACATCCTGCGCGGATACGCGCGCATGGATCGGACAGCCGCCCTGCAAAAGCTTCATATTCTTTTCCGGTACCTGCTTTGCCACATAATCGCCCAAATTACAATCCGGAATAAACAGGATGTTTTTATTGGGCAATTTTTTGACAATCTTTACAGCAGAGGACGACGTCACACAGACATCGCATATGGTTTTGAGCTCTGCCGTGGTATTAATGTAGGCGACCACGGTGTAATCCGGATACTGCTTCTTGACAGCCGAAATCAGCTCGCGATCCATTTGCTCCGCCATGGGACATCCTGCGGTAGGGTTCGCCAGAAGAACCGTTTTATCCGGCGACAGCAGCTTGACGGTCTCCGCCATAAAGCGAACGCCGCACATGATGACGGTTTGATTCGGCGCCTTTTGCGCCTGTACGCTGAGCTGAAACGAATCCCCTGTGAAGTCGGCGATTTCTGAAATCTCCCGCGCCTGATAGCTGTGCGCAAGAATACAAATATCCTTTTCCTTTTTTAGCTGAAGAATTTCCTTCTGTAATTGCTGAATTGTCATAGTCTTTCCCTTTCCTTTTTTGCATTTCCGATTGACGTTACAATTTGATATCCGGTTGTCTGTACGCGCCGCTGCAAGCACTCCCTGCACTGTGCGGATTCCTCACCGGTACAAATTTTATTTTCATATAGCTCATAGCGCTTTCGTACGCTGACAGGACTCAAATTCGGCATAACCACATTCGCACCCGCTTTTAAGCCCAATTCCCGTCCCTGCGGGTGTATCGTTCCAAGCGCGGTTGTCGCAGGGATCAGCGCATAGGGGAACATCAGACGCAGGATGGATATCAGCCTCAACGTAAGCGACAGGCTTCCGTTGGCAAAGGAGGCAAACGGCGTGGCCCTGTGGGTGATAAACGGCCCGATTCCAATCATGTCCGGTTGTAATTGCTGCAAAAACCGCAAATCTGAAATCAGATTGTCCGTTGTTTGATACGGCGAGCCAACCATAAATCCGCTTCCCACCTGATAGCCGATTTCCTTCAGGTCAAACAGACATCGTTTTCGGTTTTTGGCGCTCATGCTGTCGGGATGCAGCATTCCGTAATGGCTCTCATCAGCGGTCTCGTGCCGCAAAAGATACCGGTTCGCACCCGCATCGAAGAACGCCTGATAGCTTTCCCTTGATTTTTCGCCGATGGAAAGCGTGATCGCGCAATCGGGGAAGCGGCAGCGAATTTCAGACACAATATCACACACCGCTGCGTCCGTATAGTACGGGTCTTCGCCGCCCTGTAAAACAAACGTACGGAATCCAAGCGCATATCCCTCCTCGCAGCAATCGAGAATGTCGCTTTTTGTCAGCCTGTAGCGGACTGCATTTCGGTTGTCCCGCCGGATCCCGCAGTAATAGCAATTATTCCGGCAGTAGTTCGTAAATTCTATCAGTCCCCGGATATAAACCTCGTCGCCATATATCTCGCGCCGTTTTTGATCGGCTGCCTCGCATAGCGCCCTGTCAAAGTGCTCGTCCTCCAGCAGCGACCCCAATGCCGCATCCGAAAGCTCGCGTTCGTTTTGCAGCCTCTCTATCCATTCAAAAGCTTTCATAGATTTCTTCACAGCTTCTCATAGCGAGAATAGTCCGGCTGATGAGATCATCCAGCTCCCAACCGAGCATCTCAGCGCCTCGTTCAATGACAGCCCTGGAGCAGCCGGCGGCAAAGCCCGCGTTTTTATATTTTTTCCTGACGGATTTTACTCCCAGATCGGATACGCTTTTGGAGGGACGCATCAAAACCACGGCGCCAATCAGCCCCGTCAGTTCGTCTGTCGCGTACAAGACCTTTTCCATCTCATGCTCCGGCTTGATATCTACGGTAAGCGCATAGCCGTGACTGGCTGTGGCGTGAATGATTTTCTCATCAATCTGGCGTGCGCGCATGATCTCCTGCTGCTTGATGCAGTGCTGCTCCGGAAACTGTTCAAAATCAAGGTCGTGCAAAAGGCCGACAATGCCCCAAAATTCCTCCTCGTCGGAATAGCCCAGCTCTTTTGCAAAATACCGCATAACGCCCTCCACCGTCAAAGCATGCTTGAGATGGAAGTGATCCTTATTGTATTCCGTCAGCAGCGACCATGCCGCTTCTCTTGTCAATGCTTCTCCCATAAACAATCCCTTCTTTCATCATATTGCTGATCCCTGTTCCCTGTCGGGGCAGAGGGATATATCGCGTAAATCGGACACAAGCTGCGTAATTGTCGTGATGATATACTCAATTTCCTCCGGTGTGTTTTCCTCAGAAAGAGAAAGGCGCAGGGCGCTCCGCGCCATTTGCCGCGAACGCCCGATCGCCAGCAGCACATGACTGGGATCAAGCGCGCCGGAGGAGCAGGCGGCGCCGGAGGAAGCGCAGATTCCTTTTTCATCCAAAAGAAACAGCAGCGTCTCTCCCTCAATGCCCGCAAAGCAGAGATTGACATTTCCGGGCAGCCGGGCAATCGGGTCGCCGTTTAAAACCGTCTGCGGGATCAGCGTCAGCCGCCGTATCAAACGATCGCGCAGCGCAATGATCCTGTTCGCATCTTCCTCCATATGCTCCGCCGCCTGCTTTAACGCTGCCGCCATCCCCATAATTCCGGGCACATTTTCAGTACCGGCGCGCCTGCCCCGTTCCTGCGCGCCGCCCGCAATCAAATTGGTTACCGCAATCCCTTTTCTGACATACAGGGCGCCCACGCCCTTCGGGCCGTGGAATTTATGCGCCGACAAAGACAGCATGTCAATATTTTGTTGCTTCACATCGACGCGAATATGGCCGACTGCCTGCACGGCGTCGGTATGAAAAATGACGCCGTTTTCCCGACAGATTTGTCCCAGCTGCGCGACGGGCTGAATCGAGCCAATCTCATTGTTGGCGAACATAATGGACGCCAAAACGGTATCCGGCCGAATCGCCGCGGCCAGCTCCTCCGGCTTTATTATACCGTTTTCGTGCGCGTCAAGCAGCGTGACCTCAAAGCCGCGCTTTTGCAGCTTTTCCAGGGTATGAAGCACAGCATGGTGCTCAATCGTGCTGGAAATAATATGCTTTTTGTTTTTCCTCTCTCCAATCGCGGCCGCCGAAAGAATGGCCTGATTGTCCGCCTCGCTGCCGCCGGAGGTGAAGTAAAGCTCCCGTGCCGCACACCCAAGCGTCTGCGCAATGCTTTCCCTTGCCCGACTGATCGCCTCCGCCGCTTTTTGTCCCTCACAGTGAACACTGGAGGGATTGCCATAAATTTGATCAAAATATGGGAGCATTGCATCGATGGCGGCTCTGCTCATTTTTGTTGTAGCGGCATTGTCCGCATAGATTGTCATGAAATCCTCCCATATGTCCTGCGTGCGTGCGTCTCCCGCCTGAAAAGCAATCGTCCCAACGGAGTCTCACTTTCTCAAAAAAGCCGAATCGATTCTGCAAAAGTATCGATCCGGCAAATACAGTTTGGAAACATAAAACAGAACGCCACAATCAATCGCTCAGGCCGCTTCATACAAATAACGCCCGACCCTTTGAAAGGCTGCCGAAGCTGTTGCAGTATAATCTGACGCACTGGATGCTCTCATTCTCTATGATGCAAATATTACCTATCTGTTTTATGTGATATATTATACGGTTCCCTCTTCGCTTTGTCAATAGAGGGAGCTAAAAATATCAAATAATTCCCTCACCTGCCGTAGCTTCATAGACAAATGCCTGCTCAAGATGAACGCAGAAGACAGGTCGCCAAACATCCCGCAACCTGCCGTCTGGTATCTTACTTGCTGCCGAAGGCGTCCGCTTTATCGGTTTGACCCCATGTGCTTGGCTTGCGGCCATACAAAAGCTCCCCCTATAAGGAACCATGCCGTCTCCTATAAAGGGAACCTTCGTTATTTCAGCCTAATGCTTATATTCTGCTTTAAAATGCAAAATAGTTGTTGTCAAAGCCGTCGAAAATTGCACGGAAGCCGCGCACATTTGCCGCGATGTCGCCGCCAAAGACCGCAGAGCCGGCAACAATGACATTCGCGCCCGCCGCAACAATATCAGGCGTATTGGCCAGCTTCGCGCCGCCGTCAATCTCCAGCTCACACCGATAGCCGTTCTCATCAATCGCTTTGCGGATGGCGCGAATCTTATCGGTACATGCGTCGATATAGCCCTGACCGCCAAAGCCCGGCTCCACTGTCATGATGAGCACCATATCCAGCTCGGGCAGAAGCGGCAGCAGGACATCCGCCGGCGTATTCGGCTTGACCGAAACGCAGGCGCGCACGCCCGCCGCCTTAATCTTGCGAACCTGCTCCAGCGTATCGCCGTTGGACTCATAATGTACGGTAATAATATCCGAGCCAGCCTTGATAAAGTCATCCAGATACTGGTCAGGATTTGCGATCATCAGATGTACGTCAAGCACGGCGCTCGTCGCCTTACGCAGCGCCTTGACGACCGGCGCGCCAATCGTCAAGTTGGGTACGAAATGACCATCCATGCAGTCAACATGAACATATTCCGCGCCAGCATCCACCGCGATCTTAATGTCGCGCTGCAAATTGGCAAAATCTGCGGACAAAATAGACGGAGATAATTTAATCATACGCTTTCTTTCCTTTCCCTTATGTGGGCCGCACACAGCCGCCCGAGACGTCATATGCTGAAACAGGCGCACCGGTCTGACGCGCGCAGACCTGCCTCATCGCCGGCTGAGCCGCGCCTTTTGTATACGGGAACCGTCTATGCGGGCGGTTCCCCTTTGGCGCGCCGTTTCATCGCTCTGTCTGTATTATACAACAAATTGCAACATGTGCCAATTGGTTTTTTGGAAAAACAGAAGAATGGATGGAACGCAGTATCCTTCTTAGCACCTGTCAAAGTGCTCATCCCTTGATCTCAAGTGACTGACTGCAAGGCTTTTCATCAATATTTTTTACGGATGATTCGTCCGCTATTCCCTGACAATACGAAGTTGCACTCCGCCACGGTATGCGCTGTCCCTTCTTGCGCTCTGCCGGAATTGTGCTATAATATTGGCAATCCGAAGCGATTGCCCTCCCTTGGCAAATGTTGTGTGGGAACGCCATCAAACCATACGGAGTAAATTGCTATGGATTTTTCAAGTATTCCGCTTCATTACGCGATCAGCCGAATGATTCGGTGATGCCCTTATTATATGAGGAGAAAAAATGATGACTTCATCTGAAAACATCATCCAGCGCGACAGGCTTCTTAAATATGCACAGCACATATCCAAGAGCAGGATTTTATATGTGCAGGCGCCGGCCGGCTTTGGAAAGACAGTTTTTGCAGAGCAATGGATGGGACTGGAAAAAACACCATACCGCGCGTCCGTCCTTCTGGACGAATATGATAATCTGGTAGACGTCCTCTGCCGCAAGCTGGGGAATGCGCTCCTGTGCCTTTGCACACAGGAGGAAGGAAAGGAAATAGCCGCCTATACGCAGCATATGGATTTTGACAGAGCGCCTGCGGAATTTCTGATGCGGGCGGCAGCGGTGCTTCCGGCGGACAGATCCGGAAGCCTTGTGATCGACGATCTTCATTACCTTGCGGCATTTGCCGCACAGAAAACACTGAAAGATTTTCTTTTGCATCTACCATCGGGCATTCGGATCTGCATATTGAGCAGAAATTTGCTTCCCAAGCCATACGGCGATTTGATCCTGAAGAACCGGTTGCAGTTTGTTTCTCAGGAGGAGATGCTTTTTGACAGCAATGAAATATTTGAAATATATAAGCGCAGAGGGCTGCGAATTACGAAAAAGCAGGCAGAGGATATTTTAAACTATACAGACGGGTGGCCGGTCGGCTTAAATGCCCTCCTGCTTTCGGAAAATAAGATCCCCTCCGACAAGATGACAGACGATTGGCTGGATGATTTCCTCGAGATTCAGGTGTGGAGCCAGTGGAGCGAAACGCTGCGGGCGTTTATGACAGGAATCTGCATGGAGGAAGAATTTTCAGAAAGCCTGTGCGAGGCGCTGACGAAAGAGAAGGACAGCGGTTCCGTCCTAAAGCGGCTTCAGGCGCAGGGCGCGTTCCTGTACAGGCAGCGCGACGGAAAGTACCGTTTTCACAGACTTTTCCGAGCGTTCCTGAAAAAGCAGTTCCTTGCCAAACCAGAGGAATACCGGCGCGGGCAGATTCAGACTGCCGGAAAATGGTATGAAGAGCAGGGGGATTATTACCATGCCATTGACAGATATGCAGCAGTCAGGGACTATGAGGCAATCAATCGCTGTTTTTTAAAGCTGGGCAATATTGACCGGGCCATATTTGACCCGGAACGGATGATGCGCACGGTTCACACCGCACTCGGACATGATATTGCACAGCAATATCCGCACCTGTATTCCATTATGGCATATACAGCGCGAAATGAGGGCAACATACAGGATTTTGAAGACTACCTTGACAGCTATTATGCCAATTACGGGCGTATTGCAAAGAATAATCCGGAATGCTCTCATGAAATTTTCTTTCTGTATTTTATGGATCCGCGCCTTTCTATTGAGCAGATTTCCAAAAGAGCGCTGACTATGCACGCGTCGGAGAGCTTCCGTGGAGCGCACGGCTGCGTGAGCTTGTATTTTCCGCTGTATCATCGGTCGTTCCGTGATTTTTCCGAGCTGCTCCTGGGAGATTTTGAGAAAAAGCTGGAAATGTACAGCCGGACGCTGGGAAGGCTTCTGGGCGAGGAGCAGGATATGCTCGTGGCGTGCATCCGCTCGGGGCTTTATTATGAGCAGGGCGATTTAACCCGCGCGAGGGAGGGCGCGCTGCTTGCGCTATCCAGGCTCAGGAAGGAATTTGCACCTGAATCAAAATTCTGCGCAATGATGCTGTATTTTGCTATCTGCCATGCCCAGAATGACAGCGAAGCCGAAAAGGAAATACAAGAGGATGTCCGCAGGATGATTGAGGAGGACAACGCGTTTTACCTGCTGCCGAATTTTGACGCGACTCTTTTAAGAAGCCGCATAGATAATCAGGAAACGGAAACTGCGCGCAAATGGCTGGAAAAGCAGGAGAAAGAGGTCTATGGCACGCTAAATCTATTCGAGCTATACCGGCATTTTCTGAGCATAAGGGCGCACATCCTGCTGGGAAATTACGATCAGGCAATCATCCTGTCGGAAAAAAATCTCGCCATGTGCAAGCGCTTAAAGCGCCCGATCGACGTGATTGAGCTGGAGAATTTGCTGGCGGCAGCGTACGGAAAAAAGGGGCCGAAATTCCGAAAAAAGGCGATGGCGTATCTGTGCGACGCTGTAGAAACAGCGCAGACCTATGGATATGAACAGGTTTTCGAAAATGACGGAATCCTGCTTGAAAATATGCTGTACAACCTGAAAAACTGGGTGATGCGCAGCGATTACGATGGGCCGCTTTTAGCGAAATTTGTGAAAAAGATTTATTTTAAAGCCGCCGAACAGAGCAGAAAAAGGCGGGGATGCGCTGAATACAGGGAAATCCAGCAGCCGATCCGGTTTACCGCCCGGCAGAAAGAGGTCGCTGAGCTGATGTGCGAGGGCTACAGCTACCGGCAGATTGCGCAAGAGCTTGGAATCGCGTTTTCCACGGTTCGTTCGCATATCGAGCTGATTTACAGGAAGCTGGACGTGGCCAATATGACGGACGCAGTTCTGAAGATACGAAAGCTGAATGTTTTGTAAAAAATGTACAGACATACCCCCACATTGTGGATGCGCGTTTTTTCTATCAATGTTAAAATTATTTAATGTTAAATTATTTAATTATATATTAACATCGAAAGAGGGTAAAGTCCCAACTGGCTGTTGGGTACTGAAACCCTACACTTATATATTGGGAGGAGGAGGAACCGCCGATTTGAGAAAAAGAAGGAGGTTTTTCGCATGGCTTCTGTGCCTGACACTTGTATGCGCGCTGGCGGCAGGCTGCGGAAACAAAGCGGAAGACAACAACGCACAGACACAGTCGGCCACGTCAGAGGAAAACTTAGAGAAGCTGGAAGGAACGCTTGTGAAATTCTCAGGAGGAGAAATTGAAATAGACGACGGCAAAGAGGAGTACATATTTGACTTGTCTCAGGCGTCCATCAAGACGAAGAATATGCGTTCCGGGGATGATTTGATTGTTTCCTATAAAGGGGAGATTGACGGGACTGACACCTCAAAGGCCCATGTGGTATCCGTGGCGGATCTCGGCGATGAGAATGAGAGCAAGCATGAGAAGCAGGCGGTGGGGACGCTGGTCGATATTTCCATGAATACCATCACAATTCGCCAGAACGACGGGACGGAGCTTACGTTTAATTCCAATAACTGTGAGCATGATTTTAAAAACGGAATCCGTGAAGGCAACTGGGTTGTTATTACCTATATTGGGGAGATACAAGGCACAGACACGCAGAATATCGCGGTGATCAAGATTACGGACAACGACGCGAATACCGTGGAAAAAGCGAAGAAGGAAATGGAAATTAAGGCGGTAGACGAGACGGTGTATGCCACGGCGGGCGTCTACATCCGGCAATCTTATTCAACGGATTCGCAAATCATTGGATCGCTGGCGAAGGGGGCTTCAATCAAGCGCACGGGAGTTTGCGCGAACGGGTGGTCGCGCGTGGTCTTCAATGACGCGGACGCATATATATACGGCGATTATCTGACCACGACAGCGCCCGCAGCGGATGCGCCTGCGGCGAAGACAGACGGCTCGGATCCAAATACCTTGCAGGATGGGAATAACCCCAAGCCTGCACAGAGCCAACCGGATGACAGTCAACCGGATAGCAGCCAGCCACAGGAGGAGCAGCAAGCCACAGGAACTGTGGTTGACGCTTCGATGAACACGCTGACGGTGGAGATAGACGGGCAGGACTACACGGTAAATATCGCGGACGCGCAGCATGAATACGCGAATGGAATCCAGACCGGCAATACAGTGACGATTACTTATATTGGAGATCTGTCAGATTCTGACGTGCAGATCATCAAGGTAGAGGATGCAGATCCGAATACCTCCTCCTCAGGCGCGGTATACACGGGAGAAATTACGGACGCTACCATGAACACGATCACAATTCAGACGGACGACGGAGCAAACATGACCTTTAATACAAGCGATGCGCAGAATGACGTGGGTGATCTGGAGATCGGACTTCAAGTAAGCGTAGTGGCAGATGCGACTGCTTCTGCGTCAAATGAGACAATTATGACCGCAAAAGAAATAAAGGCAGCAGAAGGATAAAGAAAGGGGTTATCTAACATGAAACTGATGAATAAATGTGTTGCCGAATTCATCGGCACAATGGTGCTTGTTGTGATGGGCTGCGGAACAGCGATGCTGGTCGGCTGCGATGCGGCAGCCGGAGGAGGCTATATCCTGACCGCGTTCGCGTTTGGACTAACGATCGTTGGTATGGCGTACTGTGTAGGCAATATATCCGGCTGCCATATCAATCCGGCAGTTTCGCTCGGCGTCCTTATGAGCGGAGGGATGACCACGCGGGAATTTATCGCGTACGTGATTTCCCAATGTGTCGGCGCGTTCGTGGGTTCAGGAATTCTCGCGCTTATCTTTTCTATGGGGAATGTTACTGATATGACGGGAGGCTTCGGTACGAACGGACTTAGCGGAGTTGGCGGAAATGCTGCCGCCGGTCTTCTGGTAGAGGTCGTGCTAACCTTTATCTTTGTTCTTACGATTCTTGGCGTGACATCCAAGAATGCGAATCATGGATCTTTTGGCGGCATTGTGATCGGTTTCACCCTGACGCTGGTTCATATCCTTGGCATCGGACTTACGGGAACCTCCGTAAATCCGGCGAGAAGTATTGGCCCGGCAATCGTAGCGGCAATCAGCGGGAACGGGGCGCCGTTATCCTGCTTATGGGTATTTATCGTCGGTCCGCTTGTCGGCGCGGCACTTGCAGCCGTTGTTTACAAGTACCTGGAAAGCGGTCAGGAATAAAGGCCAGAGAACCTGAGTCGGAGATCATGCATCCGCATGGCCGAGGGTGTTCTTGGAGCATTTAAAAAAGGCTCTATGTCAATAGTTGGGGTAGAGATAAAAACCAATAATCGAAAGTT
>CAZEMM010000025.1:0-27661 GCA_964513445.1 uncultured Butyricicoccus sp.
CTGGCTCTTCTGCCTGCGGCGATGCTGGAGCGGATGACGAGGCTCGAACTCGCTACCTCCACCTTGGCAAGGTGGCGCTCTACCAGATGAGCTACATCCGCATTTGGGGTTATTTCTATTCTGACGACGTTGTTTATTATATCTTACGCATCGCCAAATGTCAACCGCTTTTCGCGTTTTTTATAAAAACATTCCAGGAAAAAGGAGGCGCAGCGCAGCCATATCCCCAAGCTGTATACAAAGTGAAATCTCATTGCGCAACATGAAATGATTTCATCATGAGCTGTCAGCGTCAGCGGACAGCGGATTTCCATCCGTCATTTTTGGCGACATGTGCGTCAAAAATGACACCTCTCAAACCGGAAGTGTGCGAGCGAATGCGCGTGCGCGCACCGGTCTGCATAATCTCACCCAAATGCCTGCATTTGGGTGACAGCCTGTCGACCTTTTCGACAGGCTGAGAGGCACAGCGCAGCCGTGCTCCTCGTCTGTCAGTCCAATAAACGTATCCTTAATATCCAAGCTCTTCGCCGATGAGCACCAGCTCACAGCGCGTCTGCGACCGCATCGGCCCTCTATGTATGACCATCGCGCGGCAAATGCTGCCCGGTGCGGTACAGTGATAGCATTTGTCACCGCCGGCTTTCTGACAGGCCGAGCCGGTGTCAAACCGCATGGCGTTCTTCGGCGCAGCAATCTGCTCCGCCCGCTGCATTGCTGCGCTTAAATCCGCCGCCACCTTATTGATCCCGCAGACAAATAGCACCTCCTTGGGGCCATACAGCGTCGCGGAAACGCGGTTGCCCGCGCCGTCAATGTTGACCAGCTCGCCTGTTGCCGCAACGCCGTTCGCGCTCGTCAGATAGATATCCGGCGTCTGATCCATTGCATCGCCCTTCCAATGCCAATGCACGTCCGCCTTGCCCTGCATCGCTTCATACACGCCCATGCTGTCCAGCGTCATCGAGCCGCCAAAGGACACGCGCTTGCCCGCGCACTGCTCGACCAGATAGTCCCTCGCCTGCTCTGCCGTGTCAAAATACTGAAACGAAAACCCTTTTTGCGTAAACGCCGCGCGAATTTTCTCCACATCCATTTGCTTGTACCTCCTTCTGGTATCTCATATCATAGCATTGTAAAATCATGATGTGCATGTGTCAATTGCGTTGATCCAATCCTTCGGCAACGGCCTCAATCGCTTGCTTCGCAAAATTTACCCTGTATGCACCCTCCAGTTCGCCGTCCACCGCGATGCGCACCTCCGCGACGGCAAGCTGATCGTCCTCTGTTGGCTGCTCGGAGCCCATCAGTGTCAGCCACGTGATATGCACATCCTCCGCAGAAAGCGTCCCGCTGACTACGTCGTCATATTGCAGTCCATCAAAAAATGCAGAATTTGACGTTGCGGAAACAACCACCTCATCCGCGTTGTTTTGATAGACCGCAACCGTCTGGTAAACCCGCTCGTCCTCCTGCTCGACATATGCTTCATTTGGACAGATAGTTTGCTCGCAAACCAGCGTATAGCCTGCCAAATCATCTGTTTGCGTATTGTTTGCCTGCTGCGGTGCACATCCGACGAACAGCAAGCAGAGCACGCACAGCGCCATCCCATAGCGTTTCATTTCATTCCTCATTTCAATTGCATGCAGCGCGTCTCAATATTCTATCGTATACCATACCACAACGTCCGCGCTGCTGCTGTGCCTGATATCTGCTTCCCGTCACAAAAGCATCAGGATCTGAATCGGGAAATCCGCGAGCAAATCCGCGCCGTTGTCGATCAGCTCCGCGCGGTCGCGGAAGCCCCAGGTCACGCCGACCGCCGTACAGCCTGCGTTGTGCGCCGTCTGCATGTCCACGCCGGAATCACCGACGTACAGCGTCTCCTCCGGCTTCGCTCCCAGCTGCTCCAGTACCATGCGGCAGCCTGTCGGGTCGGGCTTGCGCGGCACACCGGCATGCTCGCCCAATACCGCATCTACCTTACCGAAAAAAAAACGGCGCACAAGCTGCTGTGTCGCACTGTCCAGCTTATTGGACAGCACGCCGACGCGGACGCCGCGCTTGCGCAGAATGGTGAGCAGCTCCGATATGCCCTCATACGGCACAGTATGATCGCTCAGATGCGCCGCGTAATGCCGCTTAAAGTCCGCGAGCGCCGCATCAATTTCCTCGTCCGGCGCTCCGGCAGGCAGACTGCGCTGCATCAGCTTGCGCACGCCGTTGCCGACAAAGCGGCGCACCTCGTCTTGCGAACGGGGCGGCAGGCCGCGCAGGCGCAGCGCTGCATTCACTGCGTCCCGCAGATCGCCCAACGTATTGAGCAGTGTGCCGTCCAAATCAAAAACAATCGCATTTTTCATGATGGTTCATCCTCTTATCACCAGAAACAGCACAGCAGAAGCCCATTCCACTGTGCTGTCATATGATTTCTCACTTACACCTCGGGTTTAATCGTTTTCCGCCAAACGCGGCACGGCGCAGGAAAGCGGAAACATCCGGATTGATCGCCTCGCGGCGCACGCGCCAGCTCCAGTTTCCACCGAGTGTGGACGGCGTATTCATGCGCGCGTCCGCGCCCAGCGACAGCACATCCTGCATGGTCGTCATGACAATATCGCAGGACGAGGCATAGGCCAGACGAATCGCGCTCCAGCCGAGCGGCTCCCGGTCTGAGGTGCGCAGATATTCATATGCAAATTTGCGGTCCGCCTCGGTGCACTTGTCATTAATCTGCTCGCAGATCGTCTCAGAATCATGCGTAGAGGTGTAGCCGACGCAGTTCTTCGGCCAGTTAAACGGGATATGGTCGTTATTTTCATCCGCGCGCAGGCCGAAAATCATGACCCGCATGCCCGGATAACCGCTCTTTTTAAGGAATTTGCGCACAGCGTCATCAATATCGCCCAAGTCCTCCGCAATGATCGGCACATCACCCAGCGCCGCACGAATCGCCTTAAACAGCTTCATGCGCGGGCCTTTATGCCATTTGCCCTTGACGGCAGTCTCTTCGCCCGCCGGAACCTCCCAATACGCCTGAAAGCCGCGGAAATGGTCAATACGCGTGACGTCAAACAGCGCCAGATTGCGGCGCACACGCCAAATCCACCAGCGATAGCCGTCGTTCTCGATGACCTTCCAATTGTAGGTCGGATTGCCCCACAGCTGACCGGTCGCGGAATAATAATCCGGCGGGACGCCCGCAACGCCGTTCGGCTTCAGCTCCTCATCCACCTTGAACATTTCCGGATGCGCCCACACATCACAGCTGTCCGGTGAAACATAGATCGGGATATCACCGATAATCTGAATCCCCTGTTTTCTGGCATAGGCGTGCAGCTTATTCCACTGTGCAAAGAACAGATATTGCATAAATACATAAAAATCAATCTGCGGCTTGAGCTCGAACGCGTAACGGCGCATGGCCTCCGGATCGCGGCGCTTGATGTCCGCGTCATCCCAATCCCACAGCGCTTTCTGGTCAAAATATTTCTTGAGCGACATGAACATCGCGTAATCCTCGACCCAATCGCGGTTTTCCCAGCGGAATGCCGCCATTTTGCCGAGCAGCACCTGGTCGGCGCGTTCAAACGCGCGGTGCAGCACAGCAAGGCGCGTCTCAGAGAGCGCCGCAAAATCCACGGCGTCCGGCGTCGTTTCGACATCCGCGTCGCGCAGATCCTGCTCGATCAGCAGACCCATCTCCGCCAGCATATCCAGATCAATGAAATACGGATTGCCCGCCGCCGCGGAAAAGCACTGATACGGACTGTCGCCAAAGCCGGTCTGGCCGAGCGGCAGCACCTGCCAATATGTCTGCCCGCCATCCCGCAGAAAATCGACGAACCGATACGCCTCCTTGCCCATTGTGCCGATGCCGTAGGGCGAGGGAAGCGAGGAAATATGCAGCAATACGCCGCAGGAACGTTCAAACATGATTCTAACCCCTTTTTATTTGCAATAATACGCTGTTTCCGCTATAATGAGGAAAAAGTCGCTGTATTTCTGTGATAACAGTATAACACGATAGAGAAGGAGACCTGACCTCATGCGCATGCGCAAAAAGAAAAATCTCGATACCCGTTTGGCAAGCTGCGCCCCCGTTTTAATTGCCGACCCCGCCGAGCAAAAGGGGCGCTGGCGCGCGCTGTTTGGCAACGACCATCCGCTGCATCTCGAGATCGGCTGCGGAAAGGGACGTTTTATCGTGGAATCTGCCCGCCGCAATCCCGACATCAATTATCTCGCCATCGAACGCGAGCAGGGCGCGCTGGTCATGGCGACAGAAAAGGCCATGGCAGCTGATCTACCCAATCTGCGTTTTTTGGATTTTGACGCCGCCGGCCTGTGCAGCATCTTTGCGGACGGCGAGATCGACCGCATTTACCTCAACTTTTCCGACCCGTGGCCGCCCAACCGCCAGCGCAAGCGCCGGCTGACACATGCCAACTTCCTCGCGCTGTATGACTGTGTGCTCGCCAAATACGGACAGGTGCATTTTAAGACGGACAACCAGCATCTGTTTGAATTTACGTTGGAGGAGCTATGCGGCTATGGCTGGCTGATTCAAAATATTTGCCTCGACCTGCACGCAAGCGGGCAGGACAACATCATGACGGAATATGAGGAACGCTTCTCCAGCGAGGGCTTTCGCATCTATCGTCTGGAGGCGTGCCGCCGCAGCGAGGACATGCTGACGCGCGCGCACACGCCGCCGCGCACCGCCGAACAGCTTGCACAGCCTGCGCGCGGTTCTCTCGCTGCATCTTATTCGACGCCTCGTTGATTAGTATATCATTTGTGGCCAAATAACGCAAGGTTTTTGACCATGTTTTTGTACGCAACGACAAATTCCATCCCTTTTACGACGCAAAAGGCCGCCGCCGGAAAATTCCGGCGGCGGCTCCTTTTTATAAAGAAACAAAATTACTTGCTGATGGTTGCCTTGAGCGCGTCGATGGAGGTCTCCAGACCAGCCTCTACGCTCATCGTCAGGTCTTCCATCTCCAGCGATACATAGCCGTCATAGCCCATCATCTTGCAGACAGAGAAGAACTCCTTCCACCACTGCAGGTCACGGCCGCAGCCGACTGCAACGTAGTTCCACGTGCGGTTCTTGGAATCCTCAACCGGCAGGTTCTCCAGCAGGCCGTCTACGTCCGCCAGATAACGCTCGATACGCGCGTCCTTGCCATGGACATAGAAGATCTTGTCGCCCAGTGCGCGTGCAGCCGCGATCGGCTCCGCACCCTGCAGCATCAGGTGGGACGGGTCAAGGTTCAAACCGAGTACATCGGAATCCTCACCGACAACCTCGCACAGCTTATTGAACGTGCGGACATTATGCACCAGCGTGCCCGGGAACTCCTCGATGGCGATCTTCTTGACGCCGTTTTCCTTGGCGATCTTGCAGGTTTCCTTCCACCATGCAGCAGCGACCTCCCACTGATACTTGACGCCTTCCTTCATGTAGCTGAAGCCGTCAAAATCCGGCCACGAAACGGTGGATACAAACCAGTTCGGGGTCTTATCCTCCGGCGAGCCGGCCGGCAGACCGGACATGGTGACGACGGTGTCGACACCCAGCTTGCCAGCCAGAACGAATGTATCGCGCATGGTCTTGCTGTGCGCTTTGCCCATCGGGGTGTTGATGAGCGGGTTGCCCGAGCAGTTCAGAGCGGAAATAGCCAAACCGCGCTTGTCAATCTCAGCCTTGAAGGCCTCGCGCTTTGCGTCGTCATTGATGAGCGCCTCAGCGGACGGGATGAAGTTGCAGCCGCCCCAGCCGCCTGCTGTCATCTCAATTGCGTCAAGACCGTATGCAACGACCTTGTCCAGCATCTCAGTGAACGGAATCTTGCCAAAAACATCAGTGCAAATGGAAAGTTTCATGATATTCCTCCAATTTTATGGGCTGCCGGAGCAGCGCCTGTGCTCTGCTCCGGCATAGTGAAAAAATGAATGAGAAAATATAGAAGGGTGTCTTATTTCACGTCGACCCAAACAGCGCCCTTGTCAGCGGACTCGGCACAAGCGTTGATCCACTTGATGCCCTCGATGCCGTGCTCCAGATCAGGATATACGAGGTTCTTGAGCGTCTCCTCATCGCCGCGATCCTTCGCATCCATTGCAATGGCAAAGCGCTTGTACAGGTTGGACCAGGAATCAATCAGGCCGGTGTAGTGCAGCGCGCCCAGGCGCTCGTCCTCCAGCGCTTCCGGTGCAAGGTAATCCATCGAGCGGTACAGAATCTGCTCCGGCTTGCCCTGTACCTGATAGTGCAGCTCGTCCGGATGCATGTCGTTCCACTCGAGGGAAGCCTTCGAGCCGACAATGCGGATGTGCTGGGAGCTATGGTCGCCGGCATTGACTGCGGAAGCCCACATACGGCCTACCGCACCGGACTCATAGCGCATCAGGCAGTATGCGTTGTCCTCCAGCGGATAACGGGAGCCGACAAATGCCTGACGGTCACACAGAACCTGCTTCAGCTTCTCATCCGGGCAGATCAGCTCGGACATGTAGTACGTATGGGTGGACAGATCGCCCAGTACGAAGGAGCGTCCAACCTTAGCCGGATCGACACGCCACTTCTGACCCTCTGCCTTGACGTCAGCCTCTGCGTCGCAGCCAAAGCCGTGTGCGTAGCGCAGGTCGATCATGTTGACCTTGCCGATGTCGCCGTTCTTGATCATTGCGCGCATCTGCTGCAGCAGCTCAAAGCCGGAGAAGCCGTAGGTTACGCATACGATCTTGCCCTTTTCCTCAGCCAGCTTCTTGATTTCCTCGCCCTGCTCTACTTCAAAGAACAACGGCTTCTCGCAGATGACATGCAGGCCAGCCTCCAGCGCTGCCTTGGTTACTTCATAATGCAGGAAATTCGGGGTCGCTACGTCGACAGCCTCGATGCCGTCCTCACGCTTTGCCTCTTCCTCAAACATGGTCTTGTAATCCGGATACAGACGATCCTCGTCCATGCACAGATCCAGGCCGAACTGCTTGCCGCGCTCGAAGTCAACGTCGAATGCCGCAGCCTTCAGAACGAAGGAGGTGTTGTCGCGCATTGCGCCCAGGCGATGCTTGTAGCCTACGCCGGAGGTGGAGCCGCCGCCTACGATGCCCCAACGGAACGGTTCTCTCTTGATGATTTTCTGACCGATGTACATAGTTGTTACTTCCTTTCTTCTCATTTTTCGTAACGTGTTGTGTTTGTGAATGCGTGGGTGTGTTATGTTTTAAAACATCCGGTGTCGGATGGTTTAAACGATGTTACAATCCAGCTATAATCGTTCGGTTTTGCGGTTTTATCTGCCGCAGTGCAATTTGGTGATTTTTTGATGATTTTGCACGAAAATCACCGCATATCTTTGTTGTTTTTGTTCCTTGTGTTCTTTCTGACTGTAGTATAAGCTATATTTAGGCGATCGTAAATATGCACGGTTGCTCTAAAATATATCAATTTTGCTTTCACATGAAACGAGGTGACACGGTGTGAAAAGTGTTGATCCCGGCATCCTGCCGCAGTCGGAATGCTTTACCTTTCAGCCGTCCGAGCTGAGCCTTTCCGCGCAACTGTTTTACGCGACCTGGTGCGGCCATTATTTCTGCACCAGGCAGTATTACATGGACCGTGACAGCTACCCCCATGCGCTGCTGGTTTTTGTGCGGCGCGGCGAGATGGACATCCGCTACGGCGGCGTCAGCTATGTCGCAAAGAAGGGCGACATCGTCCTGATGGACTGCCAGCACCCGCATTATTACCGCGCGCACGACGGCCTGGAATTTCTCTATCTCCATTACGAGGGCGGCGGCACGCACGTGCTGACCGACCGTTTGATTGAAAATAACGAAGGGCCAATTTTCCGCACCGAACACAACATGGAGCTGGGGAAGGAGCTGTATGACTACGTGCAATCGCACATACGCGGCACGATTTACAACCCATTCCATCTTTCCTACTGGATCAGCTCGCTGCTGTACCGGCTGTCGCTGACGGCCACGCCGCCCTTGCGCGAGGATTCGCCCATCGACAAGGCGATTCAGTACATCTGCAAAAATGTCGGCGAACCGATCACGCTGGACGATCTGTCCCGCCTGACCAATTACAGCCCGTACTACCTGTCCCACACGTTTAAAAAGCAGACCGGCTTTTCCCCGTCGGAATACATCATCAACACCCGTCTGGAAAAGGCGGAGGTGCTGCTGACGCACTCGCAGAAGCCGGTCAGCGACATCGCCTTCGACGTCGGCTACAGCTCCGCGAGCAGCTTTATCAATATCTTTACGCGCAAGATTGGCATGACGCCCAAGGCCTATCGCCAGATGCAGCGCACAAAAAAGGAAATCTCGCCGTCGTAGCTTATTGTTTGCCATATGCGTACGGCAAACCTTTGCCTGACAACGATACAGCGATATAGAATCAGCCCCGCCGATTGGGGGAACCGGCGGGGCTGATTCGTCCGCTATGGTGCATGTGTGTCAACGGCTACGGCGCAACGCATCGCGCCGATATTCCCAAACGCCGCTGACACGGGTGTTCCAAAAGAAGAGTTTTTTGCGAGAAAGCATCTGAAATTGAAGCGGAACCTTTCTCCTGTGACGAGCGGGGATTAGCCCAGATACTCGTCTACATTCTCCGGAGTTACCGGCTCGAACGGTACCCAAACAATGTGGTCGCTGTAGTCCTCGCCGTCATCATCCAGCTCATATTCCATGCCGGTGTTGACCGGATCGCCGTTGATGAGGTTGGAAGCTGCGAGCAGCGCGCCGCGGCCCTGACCGACCGGATTCTGGAATACGGTCATAGCGAGCGTGCCGTCCTTGACTGCCTGCGCGCCGTCTGCCGTCGCGTCGATGCCGACGATCGGGAAGTCAATGTCTATGCCTACGCTGTTGCAAGCCTCAGCCGCGCCGAGCGCCATTGCGTCGTTGTTCGCAATGATGCAGTCAAACTCCAGACCGGAGGACAGCAGCGGCTGAACCATCTCCTGCGCGGTCGGGCGGTCATAGTCCGCAACAACCGGCGCGGTAGCCTCGGTCGCATTGATGCCGTTGTCCTCGAACGCCTTGAGAACACCGTCCGAACGCTTGGTGGTGGAAACCTGACCCAGCGTGCCCTGTACCATCAGGTACTTGATGTCGGTCTTGTTCTGCTCCTTGAAGTAGTTTGAAAGCCACTCGCCCTGATAGTAACCGGAGGTATCCTCATCCGAGCCGACATAGCATACGTTGTCCGCAGCCAGCAGATGATAATCCGTAGGTGGACGGTTTACGAATACCAGCTTCATGTCGCCCGCAGCGTCGATAAGCGACTGGCATGCGTCCGCATCGACGGTCAGCACGATCGCCGCATCCTCACCTGCATTGTGGCAGGTCTCGATGTACTGGATCTGCTTGGAAACGTCGTTCTGCGCATCCTGTACGCTCAGCGTATAGCCCAGCTCCTCGGCCGCCGCATTCATAGCCTCCTCGATGGAGGACATGAACTCGTCGCGGGACGCCATAATAAAGGTGACCTTCGTGCCGTTGCTCTCGCCGCCTGTGGAAGCAGCGGAACCCGTGTCGTCTCCGGAGGAGCCGCCGCAGCCAGCCAGTGCGCCTACGCACAGCATACCGGAGAGCAACAATGCCATTGTTCTTTTCAGTTTCATCCTTGTTTCCTCTCTTTCTGATTAAGATAGATTAGCACCATATGTAAAACAGAAAAACAAACGCCGCGGCAAGACGTATTTGTCTTCCCAGTTTTACCAACCTGCGGATGTTCTATTTTCCAACCGCCTGTTGTTGCACCTAGTATATCTGTTTTGCGCCGAATCGTAAATCCTGCAGCTTGCTATAAAATTCATCATTTTTGCTTTCATTCGTCCGGCGTAAAATCATCCAATGTGCTGCAATTTTCACAATGGCGCTGCGCGCATCTTTCTGCATATTTGACCGATATGCACAAATTATCAATGTGATTTTTGTGCATTTTTTCTTTAATTTTGCTGTTTTGTTGCGCAATCTTGCTGTTTTATTTCGCAATCATATTGTTCCCATCCATTTAATTCCACTGCGCTGCCCGTATTTCCTCCGGATTATTTATCACATTTGCTGTTATATTTTATAACCAATCGCTGTGCCCTACATGCACCTCCCGCCCCGACGCGCATAGTCTGCGGAGAAATTATCGCCGTATAAACCAAAAACCCCGCTTTCGCGGGGTTTTTACCTGAAAAAAGTTATACAAATTTGTAAATTGCCTTCGCGACGCCGTCGTTATCGTTGGTGTCCGTGACGAATTTTGCCAGCTGCTTGACCGCGTCGTCACCATTTCCCATGACGACCGGCACGCCCGCCAGTTTGAGCATATCGGTATCATTGTCGCTGTCGCCGACCGCCATGATCTGCTCGGTCGAGATGCCCATGACATGCGCCAGCTCGCGCAGCGCGCGGCCCTTGTTGACGCCCTGCGGCATGACCTCAAAATTATTTTCCGCCGAACGCGTGATATGGATACCGGACAGACGGTTGATCTCGCCCAGCGCCTCTGCCAGCGCGGGGATTTCGCCGCGCGCAAATACCTTGGACACCGGGAACCGATGCTTGCGTATCGCGCCCGCCACATCCTCCAGCACGACCTTACTCGCCCAGAAGCCCTCTGTGCGCTTGGTGCCGCTCAAAATTTCATCGGAATACGGATTGAGATACAGCCGGGCGCCGACATAGATCATAACGGTAACCGGACGCTTCTGCACCGCCTCGACCACCTGTGCGCCGATGTCCCACGGCATCGCCCACTCCTTGACGTTGCGCACGTTGCGCACATCGGAGATGGCCGCGCCGCCCGCCGAGACGAGCAGCGACGAGGCGCCGATCTCCTTGGCAAACGCCGCCGCCTCGCCGACGATACGCCCGGTGCAGACGATGACCTTCACGCCCTTGTCCCGCGCATATGCCACCGCCTCCCGTGTGGAGGGAAGGATGCTCACATCGCTGGTCAGCACGGTCCCGTCCAGGTCAAGTGCAATCAATTGTAACATGATTCTATCATCCTCCCCGTCGCTTCTACAGCAGAATTTGCAGCGCGATCGCGCCGCCCAAACAAACAACAGCCACCAGCGCGCAAAGCGCGTCCTCTCTGCCAAAATGCAGCTGACGCAGACGGGTTCGCCCCGTATCGCCGCGATACAGGCGGCATTCCATCGCCGTGGCCAGCTCATCCGCCCGCCGAAACGCCGACACAAACAGCGGAACCAGAATCGGCACCAGCGCCTTCCCCCTGTGCAGCAGGCCGCCGGAATCAAAATCCGCGCCGCGCGCACGCTGTGCGCTCATAATTTTATCCGTTTCCTCCACCAGCGTCGGAATAAACCGCAGCGCGAGCGACATGACCATCGCCAGCTCGTGTACCGGCACGTGCAGCTTCTTCAGCGGGGAAAGCAGCCGCTCCAGTCCGTCTGTCAGCTGGATGGGCGAAGTGGTATACGTCAGCAGCGACGCGCCCGCGATGATCAGCATCAGACGCACCACCATCAGCACCGCGCGGTCAACGCCCTCGCGCGTAATGCTCAGCACGCCAAAGCGCCACATGACCTCGTCTCCCGTCGTCATCAGCAGATTGAGTACGGCGGTAAACACAATGATGACGATCAGCGGCTTGAGTCCGCGCAGCACCATGCGCGGCCGCAGCCTGGCCTGATAAAGCAGACCCACAATAAACGCCGTCAGCACGACGTAGGATAAAAAGCTGCTGCAAACGAACAACGTGATGATGATCGCCGCGACAAGGAGAATCTTTGTACGCGGGTCAATGCGGTGGAGCAGCGTGTTGCCGGGGAAAAACTGGCCGAGCGTAATATCCTTCAGCATCCCGCCACCCCTCTCTTGCAGTTCCACAGCGCCTGCGCCGCCTGTTCAACGGTATAGCACGCGGTGTCAACCGGTATGCCGCGCCAGCGCAGCTCCTGTAAAATCTTCGTCACCTGCGGCACGCTCAGGCCGGAGCGCTCCAGCAGCGGCGCCTGCGCGAACACGCCCTGCGGCGTGCCGTCCATCAAAATGCCGCCGTCCTGCAGCACGACCAGCCGTGAGGCAACGCGCGCCGCGTCCTCCATCGAATGGGTGACGAGCACGATCGTCGTCGCACGCCGCTTGTGCAGGCGGCTGATGAGCGCGAACATCTCCTCGCGTCCGGCCGGATCAAGGCCCGCGGTCGGCTCGTCCAAAATCAGGACCTCCGGCCGCATGGCGAGCACGCCCGCCAGCGCGACGCGGCGTTTCTGTCCGCCGGACAGCTCAAACGGCGACTGATCCACAATATTCGGCGGCAGGCCGACTGCGTCCAGCGCCTCGTTGACGCGCTGCGTGATCTCCCGATGATCCAGGCCCATGTTTTCCGGACCGTAGGCGATATCCTGCCCGACCGTCTCCTCAAACAGCTGGTATTCCGGATACTGGAACACCAGGCCGATGCGAAAGCGCACATCCCGCAGGTTGACGTTGGAATGAAAGATATTTTTCCCATGGAACAGCACGCGCCCCTCTGTCGGACGCAGCAGGCCGTTCATATGCTGAATCAGCGTGGATTTCCCCGAGCCGGTGTGCCCGATGAGCGCGATAAACTCGCCCCGGTAGATGCTCAAATTGATGTTATCCAGCGCCCGATGCTCAAACGGCGTGCCCACGCTGTACACATGGCCGAGGTTTTTGATCTGTAGGATCGGTTCGTTCATATGCGCCCTCCTTTGAACCATGCCTCAAGCAGGTCGGCGCACGCGCCCACCGTCAGCGCATCCGTCGGCAGCTGCGCGCCGCCGGCATTGAGCCGCTCCAGCAGCTGGACGCTCTGCGGCGCCGCCAGACCGTATGCGCGCAGCCTTGCGCCGTTCGCAAAGACCTCCCGCGGCGCGCCGTCCAGCACGACCCTGCCGCTGTCCAGCACGACGACGCGCTGCGCCTGCACCGCCTCGTCCATATGATGCGTGATGAGCACGATGGTGATTCCCTTCTGATGCAGCGTGTGCAGCACGCGCATGACATCCGTCCGGCCGCTCGGGTCGAGCATCGCCGTCGGCTCGTCCAGTACGATGCACTTCGGCTCCATCGCCAGCACGCCCGCAATCGCGACGCGCTGCTTTTGTCCGCCGGAGAGCAAATGCGGCGCATGCATGCGGTATTCATACATACCGACCGTGCGCAGCGCCTCGTCTACGCGGCGGCGGATCTCCTCGGGCGGCACGCCCATATTCTCCAGTCCGAACGCCACATCCTCTTCCACGACGGTAGCGACGATCTGATTGTCCGGATTTTGGAACACCATGCTGCACACGCTGCGGATATCCCACAGCCTATCCGCCTGACGGGTGTCCATGCCGTCCACCAGCATGCGCCCGCCCGCCGGCAGCGCAATGGCGTTGCAATGGCGCGCAAACGTGGACTTTCCCGAGCCGTTGCGCCCCAAAATCGCCGCAAACTGCCCGTGCGGGATGGACAACGACACATTGTCCAGCGCAACGTGCAGGCTGTGCGACAAATCCTCATATTGATAGGACAGCTGCTCCGCCTGTATCATTTCTGCCATATCCATTTCCCTTCTCTATTCAACGATTGGGATTGACCCAACGGGCGGTATTGCCGCAGGGCAGCGCCAGCCCGGTCGATCTGACCGGCAGGCCAAGCTCCTGACACACTGCCTGCCCGCCGTATTTTTTCGCAACCGTCGTGCCGAGCAGATAGCCCATGACAGACGGGGACAGGCCGGTCGAATAGCTGTTGACGACAAAAAATAACGGGTCGTCGGACAGCACGCCGGACACCAGCGAGATAAAGCCCGCGATATCCTGTTCGATCTTCCACACCT
This sequence comes from uncultured Butyricicoccus sp., assembly GCA_964513445.1. GTDB lineage: Bacteria > Bacillota > Clostridia > Oscillospirales > Butyricicoccaceae > Butyricicoccus_A. The sequence goes on from CAZEMM010000025.1 coordinate 13,844, forward strand.
CTCCGGTCGGACCGCGCCCATAGCTCGGCGGATCCATAATAATGCCGTCATACCGGCGTCCGCGGCGGATCTCACGCTCGACAAATTTCTTGCAGTCGTCCACAATCCAGCGGATGGGACGGTCGGACAGTCCGGAGGCCGCCGCGTTTTCCCGCGCCCACTGCGTCATGCCCTTGGAGGCGTCCACATGGCACACGGACGCGCCCGCGCTCGCCGCCGCCAGCGTCGCGCCGCCGGTATACGCAAACAGATTGAGCACATTGACCGGCTTCTTCGACCGGCGAATCAACCCGTCGACAAAATCCCAGTTTGCCGCCTGCTCCGGGAACAGGCCGGTGTGCTTAAAATTCATCGGCTTGATGCGGAAGGTCAGCTCACGGTACCGTACCTCCCATTGCTGCGGCAGCTTTTTCACATCCCATTTTCCGCCGCCCGAGGAGGAGCGGTGATAGGTCGCATGCGCCTGCCTCCACGCCGGAACCGGCTGCTTGGGCCAGATCGCCTGCGGGTCGGGGCGCACCAAAATCTGCTTGCCCCAGCGTTCGACCTTCTCTCCCCCGCCGCAGTCGAGCACCTCAAAATCTTTCCATTTATCCGAAAGCCACATCGATTTAAATTCTTCCTTTTTTCGTTCGTCGTGTTTCGCCGCGTCCGCCTCTCCGCTTCGACGCAGCTGATTTTTTTCCATGCCGCGGCGGTGCAGCGGCCTTTTTCTCGTGCAGGTGCGGAAAATGCTCGTTCGGCCGCGGACGGATGAGACAGTGCTTGTCATAGCCGATCAAATCCTCGCGCCCCGCCTTGCGCAGCGCCTGAATGACGAGCGCCCGCTTATCCGGCCTGCGCCACTGCAGCAGCGCGCGCTGCATCGCCTTGTCCTGCGGCGACTTTGCGACATAGACCGGTTTCATCGTGCGCGGGTCGATTTCCGCATAATACATCGCCGTGGACAGCGTGCCCGGCGTCGGGTAAAAATCCTGCACCTGCTGCGGCATATAGCCGGTGGCGTGCAGATATTCCGCCAGATGCACCGCGTCCGAAAGCGTTGCGCCCGGATGCGACGACATCAGATAGGGCACGAGATACTGCTTTTTGCCCAGCTGTTCATTGATGCGCGCATACCGCTTTTTGAAGCGCTCATAGACGGAAAACGACGGCTTGCCCATATAATACAGCGCGTGATCGCTCATGTGCTCGGGCGCGACCTTGAGCTGGCCGCTGATATGGTACTTGACCAGCTCATAGAAAAATTCGTCGTTGTCGTCCGCCATCATATAATCATACCGCAGGCCGGAGCGCACAAACACCTTTTTGACGCCCGGTATCTCGCGCAGGCGGCGCAGCAGCGTCAAATAATCCGAATGATCCGCCTCCAGATTGGGGCATGCCTTCGGGAACAGGCAGCGCTTATCGCGGCACAGGCCGTGCGTCTTCTGCTTTTTGCACGCCGGAAACCGGAAATTGGCGGTCGGGCCGCCGACATCGTGGATATAGCCCTTAAAATCCGGATGCTGCGCGATGCGCTTTGCCTCCGCGATGACCGATTCATGCGAGCGGGCGGAAACAAACCGTCCCTGATGAAACGCCAGCGAGCAGAAATTGCAGCCGCCAAAGCATCCGCGGTTGTGGATGATGGAAAACTGTACCTCCGCAATCGCCGGCACGCCGCCCTCCGCCTCATAGGACGGATGATAGGTGCGCTGATACGGCAGGCCGTATACCGCGTCCATCTCCGCTGTGGTCAGCGGCAGCGAGGGCGGGTTCTGCACGAGCAGACGCCTGCCATGCGGCTGAACAACCGCCTTGCCGGTGATATGATCCTGCTGGTCATACTGCGCCTTGACGGACGCGGCATAGCTGCGCTTATCCGCCAGCACCTCGTCGAGCGACGGGCAGTCCACCGACGGAAAGGCAATATCATCGCGGCTCGCGGTCAGATACGCCGCGCCGCGCACCTGCCGCACGGCCTCCGTGCCGCGCTTGCCCGCCTTGAGGTTCGCGGCGATCTCCAGCACCGACCGCTCGCCCATGCCAAACATCAGGCCGTCCGCGCCCGTATCCTGCAAAATGCTCGGCATAATGCGATCCGCCCAGTAATCATAATGCGCGAATCGACGCAGGCTGGCCTCCAGGCCGCCCAGATAGATGGGTACATCCGGAAACGCGCGCCGCGCGAGCTTGGCATATACCGTCACCGCGCGGTCGGGCCGTTTGCCGCCTTTGCCGCCGGGCGAATAGGCGTCGTCGTGGCGCCGTTTTTTCGCGGCGGTATAATGCGCGACCATCGAATCGATGTTGCCGCTGTTGATGAGCACCGCATAGCGCGGACGTCCCATCGCGGCAAAGTCCGCCTCCGACCGAAAATCCGGCTGCGCCAAAATCGCAACGCGGTAGCCCGCATGCTCCAGCACACGGGAGATCACCGCCGTGCCGAACGACGGATGATCGACATAGGCGTCGCCTGTCACGAGCAGAAAGTCGCAGTAATACCACCCGCGCTCGCGCATGTCCTGTTTTGAAATTGGCAAAAAGCCCTCGTAGGCCATCTCTGTCATGCTCCATTTCCCTGCGGCTCGCGTGCATAGTCGTGTTCAGTTTCTATGATACCACATGCGCATACAAGAAGAAACGGCATTTTCACATGAAATTGTTAATTTTTTTGACAGATTTCTCGGCATGCCCGAACAGCAGCGTAAATGACCGCACGATCTGGCCGCAAAAAAGAACCCGCCTCCCCAATGGGGAAACGGGTTCGGATCGATTGGTTTAACGCATTTTGCGGCGTACAACAAACAGTACGACAAGCGCTGCCGCTGCCGCGAGCATGATGCCCGCCCACAGCGCGAGATTGCTCTCATCGCCCGTGTTGACCGAATTGGCCGTTGTGCTGCTCGTGCCGTTGGTCGTTGTACCGTTTGTGCTGCTGCTGCTGTTGCTCGTGCTGTACGTGCCGGAGAGCACTGTGGTCGGTGCGTTGTACGTCTTTTCCGTAACCGCATACATCGTAAACGGCGAGAACGACTCTACCTCGGCCACCGCTTCCAGAGACAGCTTGCTCTTGGTGCTTTCCTCCACCTCAAACGATTTATAGGTGTCCTCATCGACCTGATGCAGGCCGATCAGCTCGGTTTTGCTCTCGATCGCATCATCGACGACATCGCTTGCCGCGACCTCGAACGTCAAATCGCCGCTGACGCCGTCAATCTCATCGCCGCTGTCATTCTTGACCGTGATATCCTCGCCGAACAGCGGGGTGACATGATACAGATCGCCGTCCGCCAGCAATACAGCGGCATCGGTATCGCTCAGCGCGGTCAGATCATCCGGCTCGCTGCCGGAATGGAGGACGATGCCCGTGTTGGTGCCGGTGTAATAATAGCCGGCCGCCTTGTTGTTTTCGTCGTAGAGGAAATACGTTTTCTGCGAGCTCGTTTCAGTCTCGAAGCCGACCTTGTACACCACGTCCTCGTATACGATATAATCGTCGACCTCGCTCAAATCAACCGTCGCGCTGGTTTTGACAACCGCCTTTGTGCTCGGATAGTAATTGTACACTGCCGCCGCGCCGTCGGTCGACTCGGCGTCATACAGCGTCGAATAGCTGCTGCCGATCGCCGCCAGCAGGTACTGTCCGGTCTCCGTGCTGGTCGTGCTGGTGCTCGTCGTGGTGGTCGTCGTTGTGCTCGACGTGCTCTTGCTCGTCGTGATGGTCAGAATCGTACCGACCGGAACCTTGACGGTTCCGCTGGAGGTGGTGACCGAAAGCGTGCTGCTGGATGTCTTGGTCTGTGCCGAGGTAAATTCCGGCGCATCCGGAACCTCCGTTACCTCGTCCGCGTCCGTTACTTCCTCCAGCGCCTTTTCTTCATTGACCTCTTCCTCGTCCGCCTCGATTGCCTCAGCGTCCAGCTCCGCGTCCGTCAGGTCAATGTTGCCCTCTGTCGCCGACGGAACAAAGCCCAGCGTAAATTTCGCGTCGCTGATGATGTCCTTGCCGGAAAAGTCGTTCAGCGCGGCGTAGGTGTACGCTTTGGTATTCGATACCTCTGTGCCCGCATTGTAGATCGGGTCTTTTGCACTGCTATCATATTCGTCGGTCGCCGCGGCGCGAATCAGAATATCGCCCTTGGCGTAGCTTTTATTTTCAACATCAATTGTGCCGGTCGTACCGTCCATCTTGACTTTTTCCCAGGAATCGCCCTTGTCCAGGCTGAATTCATAGGCGACGTCTGCAACGCCGGTAAACGTCAGGGTGTCTGCATCGTCATCACACTTGATGTTTTTCGGTTTTTCCGTTGCAAGCTGCTCCGTCGATTTTGTCAGTCGCTCAACGGAAAGTTTCTGGGAATAACCTGTGTATTCAGCTTTCGTCGTAGAATCGGTATATGACAGCTTGACACAGATGGTTTTGTCAAGCAGCTCTTTGTTCAGTGTATATTTAGCGTTCTTGGCATTTTCGATTGCCTCATATGATACATTCCCGTCATCATATTTCTCAACGGTGTACCACTGATAGGAATACATGCTTGCATCCGTTCCCTCACCGTTTGCCGGTGTATAGGTAACCTGCAGCGTGGTTTCAGTTTTCTTATCGGTATTATAATATACAACCGACGAACCCGTTACTTCCTCGCCTTTGCTTTCGTCCTCGGTGATATCCTTAATCGTATAGGTTCCGGCAAGCGTCTTATCCTCGCCCTTATTGACAACGACTGCCTCGGTCGCCGCGCCGGACGACTGGGCGCTGTAGCTGCCCGCGGACGGCTGCTCCGTCTGACCGGACTGCTCCGCCTGACCGGACTGCTCCGCCTCGGCCGGCTGCTCCTCGGCCGACTCCGTCGCTGTCGCCTGTTCGGTGTCAGTCGCTACAACCTCTGTTGCTGTTACATCCCCCTGTATGCTTTCCTCTCCCTCAGCAAGCGCGATCGCCGGCAGCGCCATTGCGACCATCGCCGCGCTGAGCAGCATCGCGATCATTCTTTTTGCTCTCATGGTACCAAACTCCTCCGTTCCACATGATGCACTTAGTAGTATAAGCAGTATACCACAATTCGCGTGCGTTTGCCAGTCCAATGCACAATAATTTGCAAAATATCCGTTGGATTTTCGTAAAAAAACGAGAGAACGGCTGTCTTTCCCGCTCTCTCGATGATGTGCCGCGAATTCCCGCGCTGTTTCGCCGCGCAGACTGTACCACATTCGACACATTGGCTCAGCCCGCCGCGCTTCCCTCCGCCGACTGCGCCGCGCCGCTGCTTCCCGCCTTGACCTTAATCCAAAGCTCGGAAATCTTTTTTCGCAGCGTCTCGTTATCATGGAACGTCTCGTCCATCTCATAGCCAACGCGCGGCACGTAGGCTTCATTTCCCTCGTACAGGCCGCCCGCGCCGTAGACCTCCTGCGCCACCTGCTTGTTCGGCGATGTGTAGCCAACCGTCTCCGTGTTGTCATAGGCGGCGTCGTATTCCATCACATAATTGATGAATTCGTTCGCCAGCTCGGGATTGGGCGCGCACTTCGGGATGACCATCGCGTCCACCCAGATATTCGTGCCCTCCTTCGGGCAGTAGTAGCCGATGTTGGGATTTTCCGAGATGACATAGGCGGCATCGCCGCTGTACATCACGCCGATATCCTTGACCTCGTTCATCATGTTGTCGATGATCTCATCGGTGACGTAGACCGGATGCATCGTGTTGTTGACCTCGCAAAGCCAGTTATACGCCGCGTCGATCTCCTCCTGCTTGTCGGTATTCATCGAATAGCCGAGCGCCTTAAACGCCATCATAAACGAATCGCGCTCGGAATCATACAGATAGATTTTGCCCGCGTAGCGCGTATCGCGCAGGATATTCCAGCCCTCGCGCTCCAAATCCGCCTGCGAAACCGTGCTCTTATTATACACCAGGCCGACCGAGCCCCAGAAATACGGCGCGGAATAGGTGTTGTCCGGATCATATTCCGGCCCGAGGCACGCCTCGTCCAGCAGGTCAAAATTCGTGACGATTTCCCTGTCCAGCGGCTGCAAATAGTCCTCCTTCAGCATGCGCTCGATCATGTAGTCCGACGGGATGATGACGTCATACTGGTCGCCCGCCTTGATTTTGGTATACATCATCTCATTGGAATCGAAATATTCCACGACGACGCGGCAGCCATACCGGTCTTCAAAGTTTTCAATCAGGTTTTCGCCCGTGTATTCGCCTGTGATATACAGCTTGAGCGTGTCGGAATCGCCGGACGATGTGTTCGTGCCGTCAAACTCCGTTCCCGGCCCGCCGCACGCGGTCAGGCCGAGCAGCAGCGCGCCGCCCAGCAGCGCGGAAAAAAACCGTTTCATTCTGCCTCCTGTTCTGCCCGATGCATCTTATCCCGTACCAGCGGCGCGAGATTGACCACGACGAGCGCGGCGGTGATAATGACGATCACCAGCGTGGATATCGCGTTGATGGACGGATTGATGCGCTTGGACATCGTATATACCAAAATCGAGATGTTCTGCACGCCGTTTCCGGTGACAAAATACGAGATGACAAAGTCGTCAAACGACATGGTAAACGCAATGAGCGCGCCCGCGAAAATGCCCGGCGAGAGCTGCGGGATGATCGCGTGCCACAGCGCCTGCCACGGGTTCGCGCCCAGATCCAACGCGGCATCCGCCAAATTGGGGTCGAGCGTGCGCAGGCGCGGCGTGATGGACAGCATGACATACGGCGTGCAAAACGCGATGTGCGCCAGCAGCAGCGTCAAAAAGCCCTTGCTGATCTCCATCGTCGCAAAAAACATCAGCAGGCCGATGGCTGTGACGATCTCCGGATTCATGATGGGCAGGTCGTTGATAAAGCCGACGGCCGCGCGCAGCGGCTTGCTGCATTTGGACAGGCCGATGACCGTGATCGTGCCGATGATCGTAGAGATGACGGTCGCGAGGATGGCGACGGCGAAGGTCATCCAGATCGCGTTCATCGTCGTCGCGGACGAGAACATCTTTTCATACCACCGCAGCGAAAAGCCGGTGAAATGCGTCAGCGAGCGCGACTCGTTAAACGAAAAGATGACGGTATAGATGATCGGAATATAGAAAAACGCGATGACCAGCGCCAATATCGCGCGGGATATCGGGAATTTTTTCTGTTTCATCAGGCTTCCCTCCTGTCCGTGTCAAAGCGGCGCGTCAGGAAAATGGACAGCATGATGATAACCGCCATGATGAGCGACAGCGCGCTGCCAAAGCTCCAGTTGCCCGCCGTGAGGAATTGCGACTCGATGACGTTGCCGATGAGCACATACTGTCCGCCGCCCAGCAGCTTGGGAATAAAGAACGACGAGACCGCCGGCAGAAACACCAGCGTGATGCCCGAGATGATGCCCGGAATGCTGAGCGGCAGCGTGACATGCAAAAACGCCTGCCGGCCGTTGGCGCCCAGATCGCTCGCCGCCTCCAGATAGGACGGGTCCATTTTCGCAAGCGAGGTGTGAATCTCCAAAATCATAAACGGCAAAAAATTATAGACCATGCCGAGCACGACGGCAAAATCCGTGTACATAAACGAGAACGGCCCCAGGCCGAACAGCCCGAGCAGCGAATTTAAAATGCCGTTGTCCTGCAAAATGCCCACCCACGCATAGGTGCGCACCAGCATGTTGATCCAGGTCGGCAGCGTGATAATCAGGATGAGCAGCGTGCCGCTTTTGCCCGAGCGGGCGATGGCATAGGCGGCCGGATAGCCGATGAGCAGGCAGACGACGGTCGTCAGAATCGCGACGCGCAGCGAACGCAGCAGCACCTGAATAAACACGGCGTCGCTGAAAAACCGCGCGAAATTATCCAGCGTAAACTGCCCCTGAAAAAACGCCGTGCCCTCTACCGTGAAGGCATAGGCGACGATGAGCAGCATCGGCACGACAATGAGCACGGCAATCCACACGACATATGGCGCCGCCATTGAACGAAATTGCTTCATGTGCTCACTCCTTCCGCATGATATGCAGGTCGTCCGGCGTAAATTGCAGGCCGACAACATCGCCCGGCTCGGTGCGGTCGGTGGTATCCACCTTGTACTCCGCGCCCTGCGTCGCAAATGTAATGTCATAGACGCCCGGCGTGATGGTCTCCCAATCGAACGTGTAGATGACGTCGGTAATGCGGATGCGCGCGCCGTCATCCTCCGGCGCAAGGCTCCATGCGGAGGCGTCCGCCCAGACCATCAGATCGTGGTCGAGCGCCATGGATTCTTTAATATCATCGACGGACTTGGAGAAGTTCACCGCATATATCTCCTCCTGGTATTCCTCCGACTGCACGCGGTTGGCGTCCTCCACGATCATGTCAACCGTGACGGAGGTGCCCGCCGCCGTCGAAAACGTGACCGGATAGCGGCCGTTTTCCGGCTTGATGTCATAGCTGATGCGGGTGATGGAAATGCCCTCGCCGGTCTCCTTCGACCACGCCTGCGCGTTCGCGCGCGCGACGATGATCGCGTCGGTCAGCTCCGCAACGTCGTCGCGGTCGAGATAAAAGCTGTCCGCGTCCATCAGCTCGCCGTTTTCGCCCACAACCGGACGCTCCTCCGTGATGTTCATCTTGACTGTGATCGAGGTGCCGCGGCGCGTCTCCACGATGGTCTCATAGTGCACGCCCTTAAACAGCACGGACTTGACGCGCCCGCGCAGCTTGCCCTGCTCCGGCGGCACGATATCCAAATCCTCCGGACGGATGACGACCTCGACCTCCTCATTGGGCGCAAAGCCGCCGTCCACGCAGTCAAACGGATGGCCGTCAAAGATCACGCGCTTATCGCACGGCATCACGCCTTCTACGATGTTGCTCTCGCCGATAAAGTTCGCGACATATCGGTTGACCGGCTCGTTATAGATATCCACCGGCGAGCCGATCTGCTGAATCGCGCCCTCCTTCATGACGACGATCTTATCCGACATCGTCAGCGCTTCCTCCTGGTCATGCGTGACGAAAATAAACGTGATGCCGACCTCTTTCTGAATTTTTTTCAGCTCGCGCTGCATCTCCTTGCGCAGCTTGAGATCGAGCGCGCCGAGCGGCTCATCCAGCAGCAGCACCTTCGGCTCGTTGACCAGCGCGCGCGCAATCGCCACGCGCTGCTGCTGTCCGCCGGACATCTGATCGACGCGGCGCGTCTCAAATCCGTGCAGGCCGACCAGGCCGAGCATACGTCCGACCTTCTGCTCAATGATATCCTTCGGCTGCTTTTTCATCTTGAGGCCGAAGGCAACGTTGTCATACACATTGAGATGCGGAAACAGCGCGTATTTTTGGAAAACCGTGTTGACCTCGCGCTTATACGGCGGCAGCTTTGCGATATCCGCGCCGTCAAAGAGCACCTGCCCGCCGTCCGCGTCCAAAAAGCCGCCGATGATGCGCAGCAGCGTCGTCTTGCCGCAGCCGGACGGGCCGAGCAGCGTGACAAATTCATTTTCGTAAATATCCAGCGAGACGTCCTGCAGCACGCGCTGTCCGTCAAATTCCTTGACGATATGCTTCAGTTCAATGAGTTTCTTCAATTTCCCTCTCCTATATATAAGGTTGTAACGGCGGGGGCTAGAACAGCGGCGGCGTGGATACCCACAGCACCTGTGCCGTCTGCTTTTTGTCATTGCGCAGGCAATGCTCCCGTTTGCCGTCCAAATAAAACGTTTCGCCGCGGCGGACGGTATACTCCCCGCCATCCGTGACAAGCGTGACCGTGCCGGCGATCACATAACCGAATTCCTCCCCGTTATGCGGGCCGGAGGAAAAGGAAACGCCGCCCTGCGGCAGCTCCACCAAAATCGGTTCCATATCATTTTTCTGCGTATTGGGTACGATCCAGCGGATCGTGCAGCCGTCGCGTTCGTCCTCAAAAAAATCCTCCCGATGAAACACCAATCGTTCCTCCGGCGTTTCACAGAAAAATTCCGAAAGCGAGGAGCCGAGCGCCTCCAAAATATCGGCAAGCGTCGTGATGGACGGACTGGTCAGGTCGCGCTCCAGCTGGGAAAGAAATCCCTTCGTCAGCTCACAGCGCGAGGCAAGCTCCTCCAATGTCAGTCCCTGCTGTGCGCGCAGGCGTTTGATTTTTGAGCCAATCTCCATAAAATTCCGGCGTCAAACAGGCGCGTTCACTCCCTTCCGGCATACCGCCGCATGGCGCGCGTATGCATGTATCTCGGTTGTTTGATAATACTAAACTTTTTATTGTTGTTTATCAAACCATTTCCTATTATACACATCTGCGCGCAGGATGCAACAGATTTTTTACATGCCGCAAAAAAACTGTGGAGAAAATGCGATATGGCGGTATGAGCCTGCCACTTTTTGTCCATACTAGCGATATATCGGAGGTGCTGAGATGAAAAAGGCAAGGGACGGCGCCGTACGGCGCTGGTCGGAAGAAAAACGCTTTTACATGGTACTGCTGCTGTGCGCGGCAGCCGTTGTGACCGCAATCTATGTCCTGTTCACCGTACCGGGCGAAATGGAGAGCGACCCGCTGGATGGCTATGTCTATGAGCCGGAGGAGAACATCACCGCTTCGGACACGCTGGAGCGTGTACCCGCAATGGACACCGGCGAGCAGGACGACGAGCCTGCTGATGAGCCGGAGCAAGTATCTGAGCCGGAAGCGGCGGAGGCTGTGCCGGCCGTGCAGCCGATGCAGTTTGTCCTGCCCACACAGGGCGAGCTGTCACGCGCCTATTCGGGCGACGCGCTGGAATATGACGAGACCACACGCGACTGGCGCGCGCATACCGGCGCGGATTATGCCGGACAGGCCGGAGACGCTGTGTGCGCCATCACGGATGGCACAGTCACGGAAATCGGCGAGGACGCCGTGTGGGGCAACTATATTATACTCAGCCATGCGCAGGGCTTAACCAGCCGCTATGCTGGCCTGGACAGCATTACCGTCTCGGAGGGCGACAGCGTCAAGGGCGGCGCGCAAATGGCCGAGCTGGGGAGCGCAAGCCCGCTGGAGGAAACGCAGGGCGTGCATTTGCATCTGGAGGTGCAGCAGGACGGCAAGCGCATTGATCCCGCCGGCCTGTTCTGAGCGGGCGTACGCGACACGTGCTTTGTGCAATTAGAAAAAATTTCAAAAATGAATAAAAAGTTTCCGCAAGGCTTGACATGATTCAAGTTGTTCTGTATAATAATCTCAGGGTTTCTTGGAAACTTGAAATCCTGAAAAGCACAATCATATCCCCCAGATAGTGCTTTCTATCATCCCCAATTTTGCATGTTGTGTATCATCCCCAAACTTCCATGACATGCGAAGAACGCCGAATGCCTCCCCCGCATTCGGCGTTTACTTTTTTCTGTCGGCAGCGGCTGCGCTTCCTTTCTTGAAGGAGGTCTGTCTTCCCGCCAGGCCGACAGACGTGCAAAAAGCTCCCTGTCGCGGGAGCTTTTTGACTGTAGAAAAAGTAAAAATTCACTGCATATGATACAGGGATTTCGTCCGCTGTCCGAGCCGAGCAAAACGATGTAACCAGAGAATTACTGCAAATTGCACGCGGTCCGGTAAATAAACGTTATAATCTCCGCACGCGAGCAGCCTTTGGCAGGCGCAAACGTCGTGCTGCTGGTGCCGCTGGTAATCTCTCCGTAATACGCCCAGCGCACGGGATCATAATAAAACGCGTTCGTCGGCACATCCTTGAACGGGCAGCTCTTGTTCTGCCAATTGGAGTTAACCTGCGTCTCCCCAACGTTATCCTCAATAACATCGTTGTCCTTATACATACGGAACAGGAAGGTGACCGCCTCCGCGCGGCTGTTGGTGGCATTCGGCGAAAAATGCGTGGCATCCGTGCCGAGGGTCACGCCGTTCTCCGCCGCCCACAGCACTGCCTTGTAGTAATACTTCGACGTGTCCTGTACGTCGACAAACGGGCTTGTCATGCTGGACGGCTCCGGCGAGCCTTCCGCGCGCCACAAAAACGTCACCATCTCCGCGCGCGTGCATACCTTCGACGGTGAGAAGTGCGTCGCGTCTGTGCCTGTCGTCCGTCCCGTCTCATAGCCCCACATGGTCGCGTTGAAGAAATAGCTGCTCGGATTGGTCACGTCGGCAAACGGGCTGTCGGATGCAACGCGGTCACACTGCTTAAAGAATACCTTAGCATATTTGTCAGAAAGTCCACTTTCATCAAACGTAATCGGCTCGAAACCAAAAATATTCTTTCTCCAAGCGCCATCCTCAAGAACCGTAAAGTTACGATTTCTCGCAGGATTTTCACTATGGTACGTATATTTCCCGCTCGACGAGCTATAGTTGTACTGATAACCGATATAGCCGTATCCCTCCGGCAGATACAGGAATGTTCCCTCCGGGATGGTATACAGCGTCTGCGTTGTTCCCTGAACAGTGATGGTCTCGGTCTTGTACACACGCGATGAAACTGTAATCGTCACACCGTCGGATGACGTGACCGTCTGCGCCGCGAGCGCCGTCGTCGCCAGACCGATTGTCAGACCGGCCATGGTGATCAGCAGCATCCAAAGCTTTTTCATGAGCTGTCTCCTCTTTTCCTTTCAAATTTTGTGCGTCGTACGCTTGATGTACACAGTAAATGCACGGTAACTGCACATTTATTGTAACATATGTTCATGGTTCGGGGCAACCATTTTTTGCCTCCCCTTGAATTTTTGTCTTTTATGATTCAATTTCGCCTCCGCGCATTTATGCATCCTGACGAAAAAACCGCCACGCGTAAACGTGACGGTTTCAATTTGTAGAAAACTGGTTGACAGCCTGTCGCGGAGCTTTTCTAATGCGATATCATACAACGATCTGTCCCAGAACCTGACCGATTGGCGCATCAATTGTCATCTTTGCGCCGGTCGAGCGCTGCGTCTGACCCTTATTGATGACGACAAGGTTTTCCCCATTAAAGTAATGAATCAGACCCGCGGCCGGATAGACGGCGAGCGACGTGCCGCCGATGATCAGCATATCCGCGCGAGCGAGCGCCCGAACGCTCTCATTGAGCGTGCGCTCGTCCAGCGATTCCTCATACAGCACGACATCCGGCTTGAGGATGCCGCCGCATTCGCACTTCGGCACGCCGCCGCACTGCTTGACATAGCGTGCGTCATAAAACTTCCCGCACCGCTGGCAGTAATTGCGATGGACGGAGCCATGCAGCTCCAGCACCTTTTTGCTGCCCGCCGCCTGATGCAGGCCGTCTATATTCTGTGTGATGACCGCCGTCAGCTTTCCGGCAGCCTCCAACTCCGCCAGCTTGCGGTGCGCCGCGTTCGGCTGCGCATCCAGCGCAAGCATTTTGTCCTGATAAAATCGGTAAAATTCCTCCGTCTCCGCCTTGAAGAAGGAGTGGCTGAGAATGGTTTCCGGCGGGAATTTATATTTCTGGTTGTACAGGCCGTCCACGCTGCGGAAATCCGGAATCCCGCTCTCGGTGGAAACGCCTGCCCCGCCGAAAAAGACAATGCGGTGCGACGCGTCAATCATACGCTGCAGCTGTTCGATTTGTTTTTGCAGATCCATGAGAAATCCCTCCTGACATAACGTGCCTGCGGTATTTTCTAAAGTATACCATATTTGGACGAAATACGCAATTTGGATGGGCATCCGGCAGACGGAAGGGCAAGACTTCGTGCGCACCAAAGAGAAAAGCGAAGCATCCGCGATTGGACGCTTCGCTTTTGGTGGCTCATCGGGGGTTCGAACCCCGGACCCTCTGCTTAAAAGGCAGATGCTCTACCTACTGAGCTAATGAACCATATGGCTGGGGCGGCAGGAGTTGAACCTGCGATACTAGAGTCAAAGTCTGGTGCCT
>CAZEMM010000026.1:0-27158 GCA_964513445.1 uncultured Butyricicoccus sp.
ACTCATTCGTTTCGGCTCTACCTCTTGAACAAATACCTCTAACTTAGTGACATTGCTCGTCTGTTTCCTCGCTTTTTTACTGTATGCCAAATAAAAAATCTGTGCTCCCCGCAGCAAATGCCGCTTGCACAGACCTTTAACAGCATGTTCATTTGTTTTGGCCGAGGCGATTGATGAGGTTGAGCAGCAGGTGCAAATCCGATTCATTCAGCTTCCGTATGCCGTCCAACGCCTGCTGTATCAGTTCCGGATGGTCGGTCGATTCGTCGAAAAATTGCTGAGGAGACACTTCAAAATAGTCGCAAATAGATAAAAATTCCTTTAACGGCGGCAACGCCTTTCCGGAGGAAATGTTATAGACATATCCGCGGCTATGCCCCAGATCGTAGCTCATCTGATATTCAGAAACACCCTTTTTGATACGAAGCTGTGTAATACGGTCTCGGATGAAAGATTCATTCATTGCAATGTCACCTCACTTTACATAATACCTGGAGGTAATCAAACAGACGTATAAGAATATTTGTCTAAAATATAAGTATGACTAAAAATATTTGATAAATCCAAGAATATATGTTATAATTTTGAAAAACAGCGCCGGATCACTTGTTTTCGGTGACTGCAATAAAAAGAGAAGGTTCGGGGGATTGGCGCTCCCGCTGCTGCCGGGGGCTGGAAAAGACAGCGGGAGATGGAAAGCATATCTGATCAGGGGAATCAATATAGCACACCAAAATGGGGCCGCGGAGCAAATGCTCCGCGGCCCCAGCCATGTAACGATATTGTTGTTTACGCGATCAGTCCGAAATAAATCAGGACGAGCACGCCGAGTACGATGCGGTACCAGCCGAATACCTTAAAATCATGCTTGCGGATGTAATCCATCAGGAAGCGGATGACCACGAGCGAGACGACGAACGCGACAACCATGCCGACGATCATGACGACGACCTGCGACAGCGTGTAATTCAGGCCGTATTTGAGCATTTTGAGGCCGCTCGCGCCCAGCATGACCGGAATCGCCATAAAAAACGAGAATTCCGCCGCGACCGGACGGTCACAGCCGAGAAATACCGCGCCCAAAATGGTGGAGCCGGACCGCGAGGTGCCCGGAATCAGCGACAGCATCTGGAAACAGCCGATGCCCAGTGCCTTGCGATAGGACAGCTGACCGAGCTTTTTGGTGTTCGGGTGATGCTCGGTGCTCTCCAGGATGATGAACAAGATGCCATAGACAATCAGGGCAAGCGCGATGGTGATCGGGCCGTACAGCAAATCATGAATCAGATCGTCAAACAGCAGGCCGACGATGGCGGCCGGAACGCTGGCAATGAGCACCTTGGCCCACAGCTTCCATGTGCCGCGCTGCTGGGACGGCGTTTTCTTTTTGGAAAATGGGTTCAGCTTGTCAAAATACAGCACGATAACCGCGAGAATCGAACCGAACTGGATGACAACGAAGAACATATCGATAAAGTCCTGTGAAAAATCCAGCTGTAGAAACTCGTCAACCAGCAGCATGTGACCGGTAGAGGACACCGGAAGCCATTCCGTAATCCCCTGCACAATGCCAAGGATGATCGATTTGATAATTTCTAAAAACATAGGCAACTCCTTTTTTGTTTGATCGGGCTGGTTACAGTATAGACGATTTGGCTGCAAAAGTAAAGCGATATGCTTGCGCATCAGGTGGAATTATGGCATACTGAAAGACAGATGGCGAAAGGAGAGAAAACAGATGGATTTGAAGCATCGGCTTTTGCGCGAATCATTTGGCCATGCGGAATTTCGTCCGGGACAGCAGCAGCTCATCGACGCCATGCTGGAGGGGCGCGATGTGCTTGGCGTCATGCCGACCGGAGCGGGAAAATCCATCTGTTATCAAATCGCCGGCCTGCTGCTGCCGGGTGTTTCGCTGATTCTTTCGCCGCTCATTTCGCTGATGCACGATCAGGTAGCCGCGCTGCAGCGGGCGGGTATACCGGCGGCGCTGCTCAACAGCACGCAGTCCGCCGCCCAACATGAACAGACGCTGCGACAGGTCATGCAGGGACGCTGTAAGCTGCTCTATGTCGCGCCGGAGCGGCTGGAAACGACGGAGTTTGCCGAAACAGTCGGACAACTGTCAATCTCCATGATTGCCATTGATGAGGCGCATTGTATCTCGCAGTGGGGACATGATTTTCGACCGAGCTATCGCAGCATACCGCGGTTCATTCACTCGCTTGCCAGACGGCCGATTCTTTCCGCATTTACAGCGACTGCGACGGAGCAGGTGCGTGAGGACATTGTGCAGGCGCTCGGGTTGCTGCATCCGGTGCGGCTGGTAACGAGCTTTGACCGCCCCAATCTGCACTATGCGGTGCGGCGTGCAGCCGACCGCGAAGCTGAGCTTTTGCGGTTTATCCATGCGCAGCAGGGCACATCCGGCATCGTCTACTGTCTGACGCGGCGAAAAACAGAGGAGCTGACATGGTATCTGTCGGACAACGGCATTGCGGCAGTTGCCTACCACGCCGGACTGACGGCGGCGGCGCGGCAGCAGGCGCAGCAGCGGTTTGTCAGCGGAACGGTTCCGGTTATTGTCGCGACCAATGCATTTGGTATGGGCATCAACAAGCCGGATGTGCGGTTTGTCGTGCATTTTGGCATGCCGCGCGATTTGGAAAGCTATTATCAGGAGGCGGGACGAGCCGGACGGGACGGCGCGCCCGCACAATGCCTGCTGCTGTTTGACGAATCCGATCTTCAAATGCATGAATATCTGATCCAAAAGGATCCGGAGAACCCCGCATTGACCGATGAGGAGATCGCGTGGCTGAAAACGCGCAACCGCAGGCGGCTTAGGCAGATAAAACGCTATGTGTTTACGCAGGATTGCCTGCGGCAGCATATCCTGCGGTATTTTGGTCAGGATTCACCGGATTTTTGCGGAACATGCAGCAATTGTGAGGCTGCGAGCCGAGAGAAGGATATCACAGTCGATGCGCAGAAGGTGCTCTCGTGCGTTTATCGGGTGAAGGAGCAGGCGGATGCGGAGCTGCTGTGCCGCATTTTGCTGGGTGAAGACTCGGGCGAAATGAAGCGGCTGGGCTATGATGCGCTGTCCACCTTCGGTATTATGCGCGGGAGCAGCCGGAAGGATATTCTTGCAGTTATCGACCGGCTGCTCAGTCTGGGCGATTTGTTGCGGCAGGAAGGGGCGCAGCCGCGGCTGCGCCTAACCGCGCGGGCAAAGCAGGTGCTGTTCCATGGACAGACAGTGTCGCTGCGCGTGCCGGTGTCCCGGCTGGAGGCAAGACTCCGGCGCGTCAGCCTGCATTCGGAGCATCCTGAGCTTGCCAGACAGCTGGCGGAATACCGCAGACGTCTTGCGGATCGCCGCGGCATCCCGGAGCAGTCGGTGCTTTCCGACCAGATGCTCGCGCGCATCGTGCACGCGCTGCCGACGGATGAGCGCGTGCTGCGCACAGCCATCGGAGACGCGGACAGCCTGACCATCCAAAATGCCATGGGCGCGCTGCCCATCGTGATAAAATATTTAAAAAATTAACAAATTACCGATGCATTTTTCACGGAAGTATGCTATACTATCCGAAGGAATTGCAAATGATGCGGGGTGAAATCGAAATGAGCAAAGGATTGAGTATCACAACATTGGCGATTGGCGCGCTGATTACCATGCTGGGTACGGCAATTGTCGCGATCAGTATGGCGAGCATGACGCATCAAAAGCCGGAATTTTAAAAAACTTAGACGAGTAGTAATCGCAATGGGGCGGATTGATGACAATCCGTCTCTTTTTTTGCGCATTTCAGGAGGTTACAAATGGCTTTTGACAGACCGACGATCATTGGCATCGTGCCGTTGTATGACAACAAACGAGACAGCCTGTGGATGGTGCCCGGCTACATGGAGGGCATTTCGGCCGTGGGCGGTATTCCGCTTATGCTGCCGCTGACAAACGAGGAGGCGCAGCTCCGGCAGATTCTCCGCCGTGTAGACGGCGTGCTGTTTCCCGGCGGACAGGATATCGATCCGGCTTTCTATCAGGAGAGCGTGTCGGCGCAGTGCGGAGAGGTATGCCGTCGCAGAGACGAGATGGAGCGGAATCTGCTGCGCCTGTGTCGCATGCAGCGCAAGCCGGCGCTGGGGATTTGCCGCGGCTTGCAGCTGTTTAACGCCGTGTTGGGCGGCACATTATACCAGCATATTCCGCAGCAGCTGCCAGATGCGTGCGAGCATCATATGAGACCTCCCTATCACCGGCCGGTGCATCCTGTTTCGGTGGAAGCGGGAAGTCTGCTGTTTGATCTGCTCGGAAAGACGCGGCTACAGGTCAACAGCTATCACCATCAGGGTGTCAGGGAGCTTTCACCGCTGCTGACCGCGTGCGCGTGGTCGCCCGACGGACTCGTCGAGGCGGCGGAGGATCGGTCACAGCCGTTTTTTCTGGGCGTGCAGTGGCATCCGGAATGGTTATGGGAAACCGACGCGGACAGCCGCACGCTGTTTTATTCGTTTGTACAGGCGTGCCGGACGGAGGGAAACCCCTTTGGTTTTTCGCGGGAGTATGCTATACTGTAACAAGTACGGTATTACTTCGGAGGGATTTTCATGAACATCAAGCAGGTGCGTCTGATCTATTTCAGCGCGACGGGCACGACACGGGCGGTTGTGCGGCGGGTTGGCGCGCAGCTGGCTGAGCGGCTGTGCGCGTCGCTGATCGAGGACGATTTTACGCTGCCCGCAGCGCGGGAGGCGGATATCGTCTGCACGGCGGACGAGCTGGCGGTTGTCGGCGTGCCGGTATACGCTGGACGCGTGCCAAATGTGCTGCTGCCATATGTGAACGGACATATTCGCGGCAGTGGAACTGCAGCTGTACCGATCGTGCTGTTTGGCAACCGCAGCTTTGACGACGCGCTCATAGAGCTGCGCGAGGTACTGGAGACAAGCGGCTTCCGCACAGTGGCAGCGGCGGCGTTTGTCGGCGAGCATGCGTTTTCCGGCACGCTGGCAGCGGGCAGGCCGGATGCGGATGACATGCGGCGTGCAGATGCGTTTGCGCAGTCGGTTTCGGACAAGCTGCGCACGCTGGATACGTTGCCGGAGCAGCCGGTCGCGGTGGACGGACAGCTTCCGATTCGCCCGTATTATACGCCGCGTGACCGCGCAGGCAAGTCGGTCAATATTCTGAAGGTCAAGCCGAAGGTACGCGACACGTGCGATCACTGCGGCAAATGCGTGCAGCTTTGCCCGATGGGTTCAATCGATGCGACGGATGTCAGCCGCTATACCGGAATTTGCATCAAGTGCGGCGCATGCATCAAAGGCTGTCCGCGTAAGGCGCGCTTTTATGACGACGCGGGCTATCTGTACCACCAGCACGAGCTGGAGGAGGGCTATGCGCGCCGTGCGCCCGTGTCCTGTTTTTTATAATATATATCCCGGTGTCTGTATACAGATGCCGGTTTTTTTATGCGCGGCGGAACTTTACATACATTTTACGTGGCAGCCGTTGAGAATTGGCCGCGGCTTATCTATAATAGAAAAAAGGATGCATTCCGATATCATGCGGGAAAGGAGTTTCCCATGGAGGATTTAACCGTTTATGTTGTGGAGGATGACGAGAGCATCCGCACAATGATCGTATATGCACTCAATGGCAGCGGCTTTCACGCGCAGGGCTTTGAGGAAAGCGGGACATTTTATGCCCGGCTGGAAACACAGATGCCGGATCTGGTGCTGCTGGATATTATGCTGCCGGGAGAAGATGGATTGTCTATCCTCAAGCGGCTGCGCACGAATGTGGAGACCAAGCGCATCCCGGTCATCATGCTGACCGCCAAGTCGGAGGAGATGGATAAGGTGCGTGGGCTTGATCTCGGCGCGGATGATTATGTCACCAAGCCGTTTGGCATTTTGGAGCTGCTTTCGCGCATCCGCGCGGTGGCGCGCCGGACAGTGGACACACAGCGGCAGGATGCGCAGGCAGATGACGGCGTGTTTTCGCTTGCCAATGTCACGGTGGATGAGGCAAGCCACACCGTCACAGCCGACGGGAAGGCGGTCACGCTGACGCGCAAGGAGTTTCAGCTGCTGTGCGATCTGCTGCGCAACCGCGGCCGTGTGCTCACACGTGACCAGATCATGGAACGCGTCTGGGGCTTTGATTACGGCGGCGCGACGCGCACAGTGGATATCCACATCAATACGCTGCGCAAGAAGATCGGTGATGACGGCACGCTGATTCAGACGGTGCGCGGCGTAGGATATAAGATTGACCGATGAATAAACAGATGCGATCCCGTATTTTTCTTCTTCTTCTGCTGTTCAGCGTTGCCGGCGTTGTCAGCGCTTGCGTGCTGACGCTAAGCATCACCATACGGTATATGACCGATCAGGCGGAGCGCAACGTGTGCGATATGGCGCAGGCCGTCGGCGGGGCGTGCGCCTATATGAATGAAAAAGCGTATACCGGGGTATTGTCCGCCTTGCCGGAAGAGATGCGCGCGACGCTCATCACGCCGGAGGGCGAGGTGCTGTATGACTCGGACGCATCGGCGGCAAAGATGGAAAATCATCTCGACCGGCCGGAGATTCGCGATGCGCTGCAATATGGAGAGGGAGAGGACACCAGAAAGTCCTCTACGCTCAATGCAGCGACATATTATTATGCCGTACAGCTGTCCGACGGCCGCGTGCTGCGCCTGGCGCGCCGCTATTCCAGCATCCGCAATATGGTGCTCAGCTCGATTCCGGGCGTCGTGATAGTCATGCTTGTGCTGTTTGCTTTTGCGTTTGTGCTGTCCAAGCGTCTGGCGCGCTGGACGGTGCATCCGGTGGAGCAGGCGGTACGCAGGCTGGAGCAGGACGGCGAGGGCAGCGCAACCTATGACGAGCTGACGCCGTTTGTCTCACATATCCAGCGGCAAAACCGTGAGCTGAACGACCAGCGTGAGACGCTCAAGCAGGAGCGTGAGATTTTGGGCGCGATCACCAACAGTATGCGCGAGGGCCTGATGCTGCTCTCGCAGGAGAAAAATGTCGTTTCGGTCAACCCGAGCGCCATCCGTATGCTGGCAGGGCGCAGCGCGCATCAGGATGAATTTCAGGGGCGCAGCTACCTCATTGTCAATCACTCGGAGCAACTGCATACGTGTGTCGAACGTGCGCTGACAGGAGAGAGCAGCGACGCGCTGCTGACGATGCATGGCCAAATCTTTCATATTTATGCCAGTCCGATGATTCGATTCGCGCAGGTGCGCGGTGTAGTCGTCATCGTGCTGGATGAGACACAGCAGCGGCTTGCGGAGCGCAGCCGGCAGGAATTTTCCGCGAATGTCTCGCATGAGCTAAAAACGCCGCTCACCTCCATCTCCGGCTACGCGGAGATGATGGAGAACGGCATGGTGGGCAGTATGGAGGATGTGCGCACCTTTTCCGGCAGCATCCACAAGGAGGCGTTGCGGCTGATCGCGCTGATTGAGGATATTATCCAGCTCTCCCGCATAGAGGAGGCGCCTAAGCAGGCGGAAAAAATACGTGAGCCGATTGATCTAAACGAGCTGTGTGCCGTCATTGTCGAATCGCTGCAGCCGGTTGCGGACAGCAGCACCGTCAGCCTGCAGGTTTCCGGTCATGTGCCGGTCATTCCGGGCGAGGACGCCATGCTCAGCGAGATGGTGTACAACCTGTGTGAAAACGCCATCAAATATAATCGAAAAAACGGACACGTCTGGGTCACATTGACAGATTGCCCAGATGAAATCGCGCTGTGCGTGCGCGACGACGGCATCGGCATTCCGGAGGATGCGCAGCCGCGCGTCTTTGAGCGGTTTTACCGTGTGGATAAAAGCCGATCCAAGCAGATCGGCGGCACCGGTCTCGGTCTTTCCATCGTCAAGCACGTGGTCGAATACCACGACGGACGGGTGGAGCTGGACAGCACGCCGGGCATCGGCACGGAAATCCGCGTCTACCTGCCAAATAAATAGACAAAATCCCCCTGCATACAGGTTTGAACATGTAGGGGGATCGCTTATTGCTCGGTTGTTTGCTCGTCCTCCGGAGGGATTTCCTTTGCCAGCGAACGGTTTTTGTAGGCGGGATTGCCCGTCACCTCGCGCAGCACGTGCAGATAGTCGGGAAAGCGCACCGGCTGCTCCTCCGTATCCAGATGCACCTCCAGAATCGCCTGATGCGACCAAAACGGATAGACATCCAGCTCAAAGTACAGATTATTTTCGGTCAGGCAATAGCGGTTTTTGCGAATCTGCCGCAGCGAGGTGTCCGCATTCATCAGCAGATTGAGGTATTCATCCTTGGTCAGCCGCTGCTCCGCCTCGGTGTGGCGGCGTGTTGAGGCGGTGGATTTTGTCGTCTTGACGTAGATATAGCTGCCGTCATGCCCGCGCTGCCGCACGCGCAGCTCCATATTGCTGTCGGCGCACAGCAGATACGTCTGGATAATCTCTACACGGCTGCAATTGGGCAGCTTCTCCAGCCGGTCAAGATCAGGCATCGCGATGAGGAATTTGCGCTCGACCTCATATGGCTCCGGTTCGCCGAGAAAGCGCATGATCTCGTTGACCAGGCGGCGCATTTTGGCATTAAAATCGGTGGAATTGTCAATCACACGCAGGTATGGGTGGCCTGTCCAGCAGGAGATCAGCTTTTGATCCATGGCGATCGCCTGCTCCGGCGTCTCCGTGCGCGCCTGATTGTTTGCAAGCGAGTAAAACGCCTCCGCGCCCTGCGCCGCCGTGACAAGATGGAATACCGCGTCGTACCCGTCGCGGAAAGCAATCTCGCTGCCGCCCAGCTCACGACACAGTGTACGGAATTCCTCATCCGTCATATACGCCTTATTGTCCACAATGCCGCGGTCGGCCACGATGAGGATTTTCTCATCGTCCATATTGTGCGCCGCCATCTCAAAAACGCGTTCCTTTTGAATTTGCAGCGAAACCAGCGCTTTTTGAAACTCATAATTGCTGCGCACCGTCCACGGCGCAACGCCGCCCAAAATTAGCTCGGACGCAGTTTCCGGGATAAATAACACCTTGTAGCCGCGTTGGGAGAGATTGGATTCGATCCATGTCATGGCAGTGGATTTTCCCCCGCACGGGCCGCCGGTGATGACGATCTTGGTAATCGTTTTCATGCTTGCGCCCTCCTGTCAATCAAACAATATACTATGTTCAGTATACCGAGTTTGCAGGAGTTCGTCAATTATTTGGAGAAAACGGAAAGGAATTTCGGCTTATAATTGCAGCGTGTCCAGCGCGCGCTCCAGCGTTTCCGCCGAGGCGTGCAGCTGCTCCAGCTCCTGCTTGCTCAGCGGGATATCCAGCACGGTTTCCACACCGGAGCGTCCCACAACACAGGGCAGGCCGATACACACGCTGCCCAACCCGTAATGCCCCGCAGCATAGCAGGAAACCGGCAGTACGCCGTGCTCACCGCGGATGATGCAGGCAGCAATGCGCAGGATAGCCATGGCGATGCCATAATACGTCGCGCCCTTGTATTCTATGATTTCGTAGGCTGCGTGGCGCACCGATTCAAATATCGAGGAAAAATCATCCGATATGCTGCGCGCGGCGCAGTAGTCGGACAGATCAATGCCGGAAATATTTGCGCTCGACCAGACGGCAAGCTCGCTGTCTCCATGCTCGCCGATGACAAAGGCGTGCACATTGCGCCCGTCAACGCCCAACTGATGGCCCAGCAGCGATTTAAGGCGGGCAGTATCCAAGACGGTGCCCGAGCCGAGCACGCGGGAGGGCGGAAAGCCGGAGATGCGCAGGGCGACGCCAGTCAGCAGGTCGACCGGATTGGACACGATGAGCAGCACGGTGTCCGGGCAGGCGCGCTTGATCTCTGTGATGATGGCACGCATAACAGCGGCGTTGCGTGAGAGCAGGTCGAGACGGCTCTCACCCGGCTTTTGGCTGACGCCGGCGGCAATGATGACCAGGCCTGCGTCCTTCAAATCGTCATAATCACCGTCGATTACGCGGCAGGGCTGGGAGGATGAGACGCTGTGGCTGATGTCCATCGCTTCGCCGTGCGCGCGCTGGCGGTTCATATCAATGAGCACCAATTCGGAAAACAGTCCGTGTGTTGCCAGCGTATAGGCGGCGGTTGCGCCGACACTGCCGCAGCCGATGATGCCGCATTTTTGTGAATTTACCAAAATTAACACTTCCTTCACAATTTATAGAGGATAATGGGGTTTTCTTAGTGTTTCCCATGTGATATGATATATGCACGGATTTCGACCATTTGATGTCATTTTGATCCGTGATTATTTTGAAAAGAGATGATTTTAACACAATGAAACGCAGAATGGTATATCCCGATGTATTGCGTGCGATTGGCTGTATCGCGGCGGTCGTCCTGAGTACGTCTCTGGCGACGGGACATATCGCGGTAAGCGGACTGTTTACATGGGCCGCACCGCTGTTCGTCATGCTGAGCGGTATGTTTATGCTGGATAATGGCAAGAGCCTTTCCGGGCGTGATGTGTCACGGCGATATGCACCGCGCCTGCTGGCGGCATATATCATATGGGGCATAATCGGCTTTGTGGTCAACGCGGTGACCAACGGCGTGCTGTCCGGCCTGCTGGTCGGGAGCAAGGGCTATCTGAGCTTTTTGCTTCTGATGATTATATTGGTTGCCTTTACCCCTGCACTGCGTGTCTTTACCCGCGCGGCACAGCCGCGGGAGCTGCTGTATTTGCTGGTGTTTGCGCTGCTCATCGGCAGCGTGTTCCCTTATATCAGCGTCACGCTGTTGGGAGATACGAGCTTTGTATACACCGCACTGTTTGGCTTTGCCTACATCGGTGTGTTTGCGGCTGGTTGGTTTTTGCGTTCGGCGATGCTGACGCGTCGGCAGCTGCGCTGGATTTATTTTGCGGGCGCAGCGTTTTTGGTGCTCAGTCTGCGCGGTATTTGGCTGGGCAGCACGGCATTTACCACAGTTCCCGCCATGATGGTCGTTTCGCCGGATGCAATTGTCATTGCAGTCGCTGTATTTCTGGTCGTCAAAAATACACTCGCGAACAGGCGGCTATCCGGCAAACTGCTGCGCGCGGTCGGCCTGCTGGCAAATCTCAGCTTTGGCATCTATCTGATTCATCCACTGCTGCTGGCATTCGTGTGCTATGTATTCAATGCGGCGGGCATCATGCTGCCGGCAGCGGTGTTTATTCCTGTTGTCTCGATCATTTTGCTGCTGGTTTCCGGCCTGTTGGCCTTTCTCATTCAGAAGATACCGAAGGTCGGACGATATCTTGTATAACCCCTGTTCGCGGCTCAAGCCGGTCGCCATCAAGCAGTTCAATCCAAACGCGGAAAATCGGAAGGGCATGCGGGATGTTGAGGCGGAATGCAGAAAATTTGAAAATGAAGCGCGTCGTCTGCTGAAGATTAGGCATCCCAATGTTGTGTCCGTTGGTAATATTATTGTAGATGACGACGGTACGTTCATCCTGATGGAATTTTTGGAGGGCGCGACATTACAGGATTATCTGCGTGAAAATCCTGTGCTTTCGGAGCAACAGGCGCGTCAGCTGATTGCGCCGGTTTTTGACGCGCTGGAGGCCGTCCACGCGGAAGGAATTGTACATCGCGATGTCAAGCCGGCCAATATTATGCTGTGCCGGGATGGTACAGTCAAGCTGATTGATTTTGGCAGTGCACGACAGATCGGCAGCTCGACAATTTCGGCCCGATTCTCATCGGCGGATTTTCAGGGGCATTATGCTGTATTGTGATAGTAGTCGTGCTGGAGACCGTACTGGGGTGGATGCTGCGCAGGAAGGTCGATTTGAAGACGGTAGCGATCGTCGAAATTGTCGCGATTGCCTATGTTGCGCGCGGAAATATGCTTGCAAACTGCTTGGATACGATGGATTACATGACGCAGACGACGGTCTGCGCTGCGACTGCGTCCGATGTGCCCGACGCAGCGAGCTTGACTTTTCAAGGTTTTGCGTAATCGTGCTTTGGAAAATGAATCATCTGCGGACATCCTGCATAATGGATGAAGCATCATACGGGCGTTTGTCGTGAGCCGTCGGTTTTTCCGGCGGCTTTTTTGTTTCTGTATTTCATATTGCAAGACATGTTTACGTAGCACTTGACAAATGATGTGTGCTATGTAATACTATAGGAAGTGGTTATTAAAACTATTTTATGTGAGGACGGGATTATGGGAGAGAGAAAGACAGCAATTTTGGTCGACTCCGGCTGCGATGTGCCGCAGTCATTTGTGAGGGAATATGGTATCAAGGTGGTCCGCTTGCGGGTAACATATGCAGAGGGAAGCTATCGGGACGGTCAAGATTTAGACCCGCGCGAGATTTACCGCCGCTTTTCAGAGGAAATTCCAAAGACGTCGACACCGGTTATGCAGGATTTTTACGATATTGTGGAGGAGATCAGGGCTGAAGGCTATGACAGCGTCATCGGCATCTTTATTTCATGCCAACTGAGCAGCACCTGCCAGACGGCAAAGATGGTGTTGGAGGAGCAGAAGGATCTGCGCACCTTTGTTCTGGATACGAAAAATATTTCGGTCGGCTCCGGCCTGCTTGCCATGTGGGCAGCGGTTCAGCTGAAAAACGGTATGTCGTTTAAAGAGGTTACCGAGCAGCTTCCGAAGAAAATCCGGCAGTCTAAGGTTTTCTTTTATATGGATACGCTGGAATATCTGCGCAAGGGCGGACGCATTGGCATGGTCACATCGGTAGTCGGCAGCCTGCTCAAAATTAAGCCGATTATCTCTTGCAATGAAGATGGAATCTATTATACCGTCGATAAAATTCGCGGCACGAAGGCAGGCGTGAGCAAAATTCTTGATCTCGCGGCCAATATGGCTGGCAATCAGCCGGTATGGCTGGCGCTTATGAACGGCGGTGCGCCGCAACAAGCGGAGGCGATCCGTCCTTCTCTGATACAGCGCATTAAGCAGGGAAATATCATCGCAGAGGGGCAAATCGCAGGCTCTCTTGCCGTGCATACCGGCCCAGGCCTGATCGGCATCGGCGTGCTGGTCAATCCCTAACAGGCAAAAAAGTGCAATTGAAAACGCGCTGGGCGCGCTGAAAAAACGGCCATACCGGATTTGATTTCCGATATGGCCGTTTTATTTTGGATTTTCAGCCGCTCTATGCTTGCCGCTCGATTGAGCTTTCCGCCTTAGCAAGCAGTGTGGGAGACAGCAGGTTCGCGAGAAACAGCGCGCTCAGGCCGCAGGCCAGCTTTGCGAAGATCATCGGCAGGATCATGGACGAATTGACGCCCGCGACAAAGCCGAGATGGTCGCCAAACATAAAGGCGGCGCACGATGCAAACGCGATATTGAGCAGCTTGCCCTTGGGGTTCATATCCTTGACCATCTGGAAGGTCGGAATATTATTGGCAAGCGTTGCGACGATACCGGCGGAGGCCGCGTCGTTCAGGCCGATTTTACTGCCCAGCTTCGCCAGTGGCTTTCCGAAGTGACGCTTGATCCATTCGACCATCGGGAACGCGCCGATGAGGATAAAGGCGATGTCACCCAGTATTTCAATGCTGTTGGCGAGCGGCGAGATTCCCTCTGCATTCGGTTCTATCATCAGATGGAACAGCGGCAGACGGATGTTTGTTTCATATTGGAATACCGCAATGCCGACAAAGACCGCAATCATCGCCGTGATAAACGTACCGAATTTTGCAAAGCCGTTCATCAGTGCGACCGGCTTGAACCACAGTCCGGCGGCAAGCACGGCGGCGACGATGACGACCGGCAGTATGGCAAACAGCATTGTGAGAAAATCCATTTTGTACGGGGTGGTCAGCGTCATGACGATACCGCCGACCAGACAGCCGATCGGCGCAGTGATAACGCCGACAAGCACGCCGCACGCAAGCAGCGGACGATCCTCTTTTTTCAGCAAGCCGAGCGCGACCGGAATGACAAACAGCAGGATGCATCCCATCGTGCAGCCGACAACGATACCGGCGAACTGCCCCATAGCGATGTCCTCGCCTGCAAGCTCGACGGCAAGCGGATAACCGCCCGCATCTGCCAGCAGCAGCGTTGTGGCAAAAATTGCAGGGGAAGAGCCGAGCATCTCATAGATCGGACTGATAATGGGATTGAGCACCATACTGAGCACGGGAGCTGCGGCGATGACACCCACCATGGCAATGGCAAGCGGTCCCATCGCCTGAAAGCCCTCATCAAATGCCGCGCCATAGCCGCGCTTGTTGCCCTGCGCCTTGTCCACGATGCCGAGGAACATGAATAGCATCATGATCGTGATGATGACGGTGTTAAACGACAGGTTGGAGATGTAGTCATGGAGACTTGCGGAAAAGCCTGACCAATCGGTCACTTCCGCAATCAGATCAGATGGCATAGCAGATGTTCCTTTCTTTATCGTGATGTACGGTATGGTTTACTGCGGAAAGGCGAGATAACATCAGGATCAATCTAAATAGGAACCTGGGAAAGGGATATAGCGAGAGTGGGAAATCCGCAAAAATAGCGGTGCGAACCGAGGGACGACGCAGATCCTGCCGAAAAAGAAAATAATGTGGGTGGGACGGGCTGAGAACGATTACATAGAGGTTTCAAAATGTAATGATCCAGATAATAAGGAGCTTGTTTGGGCGTATTTGAAAAATCGAAAACAAAGGATTCGACTTGTAAAGATACGCCCTAGGAAGATGAAAGTGTCCAGCCATCCCATAGATGTATCAGAGGATGCTAACAGATGGGCAACTGCCCGGTGTTCAGCGTCATCCCTCGATTCAGCCGCAATATGATCTGCTGTACCTGTTTCAATAATGAAGCGAACGTGTCCTATGTTAGGAAAGGAATCCATCGGCCAGATGGATTGTTTGTCATCTTTATACATGTGAGCCGGACACAAAACAGTGGACAGCGGATTTTTGTATGATCGTCCTTCTGCGGTGTGGTAAAACCAGCGCGGAGGACGATGCCTCCGGCTGATGATACCTGACAAAAGGGAACAGAAAAAAAGTAAATAAGGAAAATATGAAAGTCTTTCGATTTCCGGCTTTGCTTGACCCAGCCAGCACGGAGTAGAAAAATCTCCGGCTGGATGCGTCAAATCAAAATAGTAGGAACAGAAAAGATGATTGACAAAATTACGCTGCGTCAGCGGTCTGCGTTATCAGATCCTCCAGCAGCTCGCGGAAATTGTTGTAGCTGAGGAAGCAGCAGAAATAGCACAGACGAACCGCGGCGAACTGACTGGTCAGCTGTTCCATGACCTCGTTCTCCATCTCGTCCAAGTCCTCATATTGATGGCGGTGCTCCGCCGCATGCAGCAGCAGCTCCGCAATCTGATATAGATCGGAATCGGGGGATTCGGTTTCCATCAGCCAGTACAGGCAGTAGACCAGCTTCTTTGACGCCTTTGTGTCTTTGGCGTGTGGATTGTTTGCTTTTACAATATTTTTTAATATCATAGCGATGCGTCTGGGCTGGCTTTGCCAGTCCTGTCCTCCTCTCTGAAAATTGAGGGTGACTGTGCAGCGGCATAAAAATGATAAGAGACGCCGCCGCACAGTGCTTGGGGTGTGTTGACTAAGCGTTTGCAATTTGAACAAACATTCTTGCTTTGTGAGCACTATGTTAGCCGATGATTAACTGAAAAGCAAGTATTTTTTTGTCATATGTGATAAACGGCGAATTCCGTGTGAAAAAATGCAAAGCGCTCGATTTGACCTATTTTCTGGAAAAAGGAAAAACCGAGATTCAGCACAAAAAAGAGAACGACGTGCATACAATACACATCATGTGTTCGGTATAATGAAACAAATGATGATAGAAACAGTAGAACACAGACACATGACACAAAGGAGGTTCACTATGTTAAACTTTGATTTCTACAGCCCGACATATTTTGTATTCGGCAAGAGCACGGAGAGCAGAACCGGTGAGATGGTAAAGCGCTATGGCGGCAGCAAGGTGCTCATCCATTACGGCGGCGGTTCTGTCAAGCGTTCCGGCCTGCTCGACCGCATCAAGGCTTCGCTGGACGAGACTGGCATCGCGCATGTCGAGCTTGGCGGCGTAAAGGCCAGCCCGCTCAGTGATCTGGTTTACGAGGGCATTGAGCTGGCGCGCAGGGAGAAAGTCGACTTTATTCTCGCAGTTGGCGGCGGTTCCGTCATGGATTCCGCAAAGGGCATCGCGCTGGGCGCGCTGTATGACGGCGATTTCTGGGATTTCTATTGCGGCAAGAAAGGGCCGGTTACTGAGGCGCTGCCGGTTGGCTGCGTCGTAACCATTGCGGCTTCCGGCTCGGAGGGATCCACCGACTCGGTTGTTACGCTCGTCACCGAGGATGGCAACCAGTACAAGCGCTGTGCGGACGGCGATATCCTGCGCCCGCTGTTTGCGATCATGAACCCGGAGGTCATGATGACGCTGCCTCCGTACCAGACCGGCTCCGGCATTTCCGATATCATGGCACATTGCCTGGAGCGTTACTTCAGCAGCACCAAGGACGTTGAGCTGACCGATCGCTATCTGGAAGCGATTATGATTACGCTGATTAAGGAAGGTCGCCGCGTCGTTGCAAATCCAAACGACTACGAGGCACGCGCAAACATCATGTGGGCGGCGACTAT
Organism: uncultured Butyricicoccus sp.; assembly: GCA_964513445.1. Lineage (GTDB taxonomy): Bacteria > Bacillota > Clostridia > Oscillospirales > Butyricicoccaceae > Butyricicoccus_A. Next base: position 16,668 of record CAZEMM010000026.1, read on the forward strand.
TGCGCAGAACAACTCTACCGGCGTTGGCCGTGCACAGGATTGGGGCACCCATCATATGGACAACGAGCTGGGAATCAATTACGGCATCTCTCATGGCGAAGGCCTTGCAATCCTGTTTCCGTACTGGATGGAATATGCGATGAAGACACAGGGTACAGAGCGCTTCGTAATGTTCGCAAGCCGCGTATTTGGCTGTGAGATCGACTTTGAAAATCCGGAAACAACCGCCCGTCTGGGCATCCGTATGCTGCGTGATTTCTTCAATGACCTTGGCATGCGCGATTCCATCTCAGCGGTAGGCGGCAAGCCGGAGGATATTCCGGGCATGGTAAAGAACATGTTCTATGGCGCGCCGAACCATGGTAACTTCGTCAAGCTGACGGAGGAAATTGCAGCGGAGATTTACAGCATGGCAATGTAATTTACAGGTTCAGGCTGTGTGCATGCAAGTGTTGTGATTTCGATCATATTTGATATTGCGGGGTCTGTTGATTCGTCAACAGGCCTTGCTTTTCTACCGGAGAAACGATATGATTGAAAACTGGCATAAAATAGAAAGGACGGATTTTTTATGAAAAAGGTTTGTATTGTCATGGGCTCGGACAGCGATCTGGGCGTTATGGAGGGTGCAGTTAAAAAGCTGGAGGAATTTGGTGTGCCGTTTGATGTGCGCATTGTCTCAGCGCACCGTACGCCTGCCGCAGCGGAAAAGCTGGCGAAAAACGCACAGGCAGACGGCTATGGCGTCATCATCGCGGCGGCGGGCAAGGCTGCGCATCTGGGCGGCGTGCTGGCAGCACATACGACGCTTCCAGTCATCGGCGTGCCGATTAAGTCCTCGTTTATGGACGGTTTAGACAGCCTGCTGTCCATCGTGCAGATGCCATCCGGCATTCCGGTCGCGACGGTCGGTGTAAACGGCGCGGATAACGCGGCGATTCTTGCCGTACAGCTGCTCGCGCTCAGCGAACCGTCTCTGGCGGAAAAGCTCGTGCAGTTCAAGGCGGATATGCAGGCCAAGGTCGAGGCAAAGGACGAAAAGATTCGCGCGCAGTTTGCATGATAGAACCGGCGCCTGCGCCGGACCCTTCGCAGGAAACGCAAGAATGAAAGTGGTGTAAGTGAATTTATGATTGGTTTCGGAACCATCATCAATGTCGTCTGCGTGCTTGTTGGCGGCTTCATCGGCCTGCTGTTTGGCAAACGGATGACGCAGCAATGTCAGGATACGCTGATGAAAGCAAACGGATTGTGCATCCTGTTCGTCGGTCTGGCAGGCGCGCTCGAAAACATGCTCGTGCTATCCGATGGGACGCTCTCCTCTACCGGCACGATGATGATCGTCGCATGTTTTGCGGTCGGCACACTGATCGGTGAGGCGGTCGATTTGGAACTGCGCATGGAACAATTTGGACAGTGGCTCAAGGCAAAGACAGGAAATGGCGGCGACAGCGCGTTTGTCAATGCCTTTGTCACCTGTTCGCTGACCGTGTGTGTCGGTGCAATGGCGGTGGTCGGCTCGATTCAGGACGGCATTTTGGGCGATTGGTCAACGCTCGCCGTCAAGGGCGTGATGGATCTCATCATTGTCTGCGTCATGTCTGCCTCAATGGGAAAGGGCTGTATGTTTTCCGCCATCCCCATTGCGCTGTTTCAAGGCTCGATCACGGTGCTCGCGCGTTTTATCCAGCCGCTTATGACGCAGACCGCCCTGTCGTATCTTTCCCTTACAGGTTCGATGCTAATCTTTTGCGTCGGCGTCAATCTCATCTGGGATAAGCGGTTTAAAACTGGGAATATGCTTCCGACCGTCGTTGTCGCGGTGGTTTGGGCGCTGCTGGAGCCGATTTTTTGACAAAAGAAAAACCGGTCGTAACGCTTCGGATGAAAGCATAACCGGTTTATCTTTTTGTATGACTGTCAGGCAAAGATGCTGTGGCAGCCGCCTGCTTTGCCTGCGCATTGCGCTTTCCGGCAGTCGGAATGCCCAGCTGCTGGCGGTATTTTGCCACCGTTCGTCGGGCGATGTGCAGCCCGTCCTCCTCCAGCATCGTAATGAGCGTCTGATCGCTGTAGGCATGTCCGGGCGGCTCAGACGCTATCAACTGCCGGATGCGCAGCAGGACTTGATCCAAACTGGACATCTCGTTTCCGACGCTGTGTAAAAACAGCGAACGCAGAGGGAATATGCCCCATTTACATTCGAAATATTTGCCGCTCACTGCACGGCTGACAGTGGATTCGTTCAGTGAGAGCGCCTGCGCCAGCTCATGATAGTTCATCGAAACGCGATGACCCGGGCCAAGCAGGAAAAACGCCTTTTGCACGCCGAGGACATAATCCACAACACGGTATAGGGTTGTCTTGCGATAGGACAGGAACTGGATGATCTCATTGGCCTGCTTGTAGTCGCGCTGCATGTATTCGCGGTCGGATGGATTTAAAAGCTGGCTGTGAAGCAGCTTCACATAGTCCGGATTGAGCGTGAGCCTGGGCAAAAAATAGTCGTTGAGCTGGGCGTACAGCTGTCCGTTTTCCTCGGTGACATAAAAATCGGGAAAGATATACGGGGTATCTGTCTCGCTGCTCGTGCCGTTGAGCGGTCTGGGATTGAGTGAACGGATGCGGTCGCATGCCCGCATGACTACCGTTTTGGACACCTGAAGCGATTTGGCGATGACGCCATACTGCTGCGCGGCAAGCTCCTTGAGATACGATTGAACGATGCGCAGAGCAATGGCATCGTCCGGCGCGCTGCGCTGCAACTGCAGCTGTAAGCATTCGCGCAGATCAGCCGCGCCGACGCCGGGCGGCTCCATGCTTTGCAGCAGCGTAAGGCAATGCGCGACCTGTTCGTGCGTCGCGCCGACCGCCTGCGCGATGCTGTCCACCGGTTCGGTTAAAAATCCGTTGGTATCCAGCGAGTCGATCATAAAATCCAAGATGTATTGCTGCTCTTCGGACAAATGCATTGCAAAATATTGCAGCTGCAAATCACGCCGCACAGAGAAACTGTCGGATTTATCCGCCATGAACTGCTCCTTTGGCGTCTGCTCGTCATCCGGTGAGGGATTTTGCACGCGTGTGATGCGCGGCTGACGGTGAAACGGATTGGCACCGGCATTGAATGCGGGAAATTCCATGTCAACAACAGCGTTGCCAAGCATGGTTTCGCTCAGGTAGCTGCGCAGCTGTAGCGTATTGAGCTGTAATATGTGCATAGAGGTCTGCAGCGCGGGGGTCAGACCAAGCTTCTGTATCATTTCCAACTGCACACCATCACATCCTTCTTAGTGCGGTAAAAATTTGCCTTACACTCATTATAGCGCATTTTTATTGATGATGCAATTAAACAGAATAGAAAAGCTGTGTAGTGTGCACAAAAATTGAAGCGGGAAACGATATGCAAATCCTATGGTGCATTTGAAAAAATATGAAACGGTATGGTATAATAAAGTCATATCACTTCTATTTTGCTCGTTAGGGATGACGAGATGATGTGACATACGGCGGATGATTAAAACAGAAAATGAAAGAGATTCAACGTATCGGACATCAAAACAGGAAATGCTACGCGGCAGAGTAGAGGAGGAACAAGATGAAATACCATGAAGCAATGGAACTGCTGTCGCAGTGTGGGATTGGCGCGCTGCTGCTTGCAGACGATCATGTCATTTTGGAGATCAATCAGGCGGGCGAGAGGCTTTTGGGCAGCGATCATTCGCTGGCCGGCAAGCGGCTTCCGGCCTATGCGCAGCCTTTGTGTGAGCCGATAGGGAAAAATCTGTATGCCCGTACGCGGTTTGGAGAATATGTCGCGCGCTGCGCAAATCCGGATGTAGACGAGCTGCCGCCGGGTTCCCAGCTGATCGTATTCCGTGAGGCGAGCAATGACGCCTGTCATGACATGCTCATCCATGTTATCAACCAAATTACAGAGGCCGTCGTGCTGTGTGATGAGGAGGGGCGAATTTATTATATCAACGACGCCGCAGTCAGGATGGACTCTTTTTTGTCCGGCGATGCGGCGGGGCAGACATTGGACAAATATTATACTATGCTGGATGGCAAGGAATTGGCGATTCCGCAGGTTCTCAAGACCAAGCGTCCGATGCTCAATCACAGGCAGCATTACAGCACATGCTATGGACGCGAGGTCGTGACAATGGCGAATACCTATCCGATCATCCAAAACGGTCAGCTTCTCGGCGCAGTCAATGTGCTGGAGGACTGGAGCAATTTGGACAGCCTGCATAAGCAAATCATTGATTTACAGGAAAAGCTGTCCAATAAAAAACGCGACAAAAGCAACGCCGACGGCAGCGCGCTGTCCGCCAATTACTGTTTCCGCGATATTGTACATGTCAGCGATGCGATGGATACGGTGATTGCACAGTGCCGTCAGGTTGCAAAGTCGGATTCCTCGGTTATGATTTACGGCGAGACTGGCTGCGGCAAGGAAATGTTCGCACAATCGATCCATAACGCAAGCAGGCGCGCAAAGCAGCCGTTTCTGGCGATCAATTGTGCGGCGATACCGGAAAATCTGCTGGAAAGCCTGCTGTTTGGCTCGGAAAAGGGCGCATTCACTGGCGCAGAAAAGCGCATCGGCCTTTTTGAGCAGGCAGATGGCGGCACACTGCTGCTCGATGAGATCAATTCGATGGACATCAATCTGCAAACCAAGCTGCTGCGCGTGCTGCAGGAGGGAAAAATCCGACGGGTCGGCGGGCTCAATGAAATCCGTGTGGACGTGCGCGTTATGTCCAACATCAATATTCCGCCGTATCAGGCGATGGAGGAGAATAAGCTGCGCCGTGATCTGTATTATCGTCTGGGCGTCGTCAACATCAATATACCGCCGCTGCGTGAGCGTGTGGAGGACATTCCGCTGCTGAGCAAACAGTTTGTTATGCAGTGCAACCAAAAGCTGGAGCGCAACATTCGCGACATAGATAAGGACACTCTGGCGCTGTTTCAGCAGTATAGCTGGCCGGGCAATGTGCGCGAGCTACAGCATGCAATTGAACACGCGATGAATATACTGCCGGATGGGATGCCGGTCATAATGCCGGCGTTTCTCCCCGAGCATATCCGCATCGAATGTCAGCGGGGAATGCCTTCGGCTGCGCCCGCGCAGCCGCATGATATAGACACAACGGAAAAATCACTCGGCAGTACGATCAAGGGCATTGAACGGCAGACCATCTGCCGCGTGCTGTGGGAGAACGGCGGCAATATTTCCAAGTCGGCGCGCGTGCTGCAAATGAGCCGGCAAAATCTGCAATATCGTATCAAGCGTTATCAGATTGATGTCGCGGCGCTGCTTCGCGGTGAATCGGACGAGGATGGCACGTCTTCTCCCTCACCCTAACGTCACAAGGGCACTTATGAACAAAGCCGGTTTTACGGAGGACTGCCGGCAGGCAAAGCGGCCTGCTTGAAGGCATAGGACGCTCTTATTGCGAATTTGGGAGGCGCATGATGAATGGCAATTGAAAGAGTAAAAGAATATTTCAATCAGTTCGGTATCGCAGATCGTGTGCGGGAATTTTCAGTATCCAGCGCCACCGTAGATCTGGCGGCACAGGCGCTTCACTGTGAGCCTTGCCGGATCGCAAAAACGCTCTCGTTCATGGTGGACGACCGCGCTGTCCTGATTGTCACGGCTGGTGACACCAAAATCGACAACCCTAGGTATAAGGCTCAGTTTGGCACAAAGGCAAAAATGCTCAAGCCAGACGAAGCGGAAACGCTGATCGGCCATGCGGTAGGCGGGGTGTGCCCCTTTGGAATCAACGAAGGAGTGGTGGTCTATCTCGATAAGTCCCTGAAGCGGTTTGCAACGGTATTCCCTGCCTGCGGCAGCAGCAACAGCGCGATTGAACTGTCTATGGAAGAATTAGAGATGTATTCCGGCTATGCGGACTGGGTTGATGTATGCAAGGGCTGGGATCGGCCGGCAGGAGAGGCGTGATGCAGATCGTATCGTCATTTCCGGTCGGTCTTTTCTCTCAAAGAGTGATTTGCGCAGACGCCTTCATTTGACGCCCGCGGGAAGCGCTTGACACCGTGATGGAATGATGTTTTAATATAGACAACAGGCAGTCGCTTTTCGATAAATCGTAAATATAGCATATGTGATAATTGAGGATCGCAAAAATGGGATTGACACATTTAGATGAATCTGGCGCTGCCAGAATGGTTGATGTTGGAGCAAAGGAAATGACGCAGCGTACAGCCAGTGCGCAGGCGGTCGTGACGATGCAGCCTGAAACCCTGCATATGATAACGGATGGAACAGCGACAAAGGGAGATGTTTATTCCTGCGCTCGCATCGCGGGTATTATGGCAGCGAAAAAAACGAGCGAATTGATTCCCCTGTGTCATCAGATTCCAATTGACAGCGTAAAAATAAATATTGAGCCAATTTCACAAACGCAGCTCAAGATTGTAAGCACATTGAAGTGCACGTATAAAACTGGCATAGAAATGGAAGCGTTAACCGCCGCATCTGTTGCAGCGCTGACAATTTATGATATGTGTAAGGCAATTGATCGCGCCATGCGGATCGACGATATCGTATTGCTTCACAAGGATGGCGGAAGATCCGGTCTATATCAATATCAGCCCCAAAGCATATGAGACGGGATGTATAAAAAACTAAAGTGCAAGTGCAGGATGAACATCCGCATGGCGAGAACATAATTTCCAAACCCTGCTGGCGAACGCGTCAAGCAGTTCCCTTCAGGGTTCGGCAGTCCATAGTGATTTTCCCTGGCAAATGTTGTGCAACAGCTCCATTTTGCCGTTTGAAGAGAATCTCTATGGATTTTTTCTGCTCAAATATTCAACCTCATTGTGCAATCAGCCATCAGGAAAGGTGTGCAAAGTTCCCATGGCATAAAATCATCTACCTGCTGACACTGCGCATCCGTCTTGACACATCGCAGACAGCCCAGACCAGACAAAGCCCTGCTGCAATGCCGCACGCATACTCTATCGTCATACTTCTGAAGCTGCGAAACGCTGCCCAATCACCGACCGCCGCGCTCTGCACGGTATAATACAACGGGCGGCCGGGAACCAGCGAGATAACGGCCGGAAGAAAAAAGACGGTAGATGGTGTTTTGCATATGCGCGCCATCAGCTCTGCATAGCAGGCGCCTGCAATGGCGGCAACCAACGTAATTACGACAATGCGTTCAAGAAATGCTTCAGCTAACAGATACACGCCCCACGTGAGTATGCCGCCAACCGAGACTGCAAGCAGCATATTACTGCGCACACGAAATAAAATCGCAAATCCCAGTGAACCGCCAAAAACCTCGAGCATTGAAACAGCAACGGCCAGCATCAAACCATACCTCCTGTCATAAGCATTGCCGCGACAAATCCGGCTGCCAGCGTCCCTGTCCACAGCACCGCTTCCGCCAGACGCATCACGCCCGCTATGGTGTCCCCCAACATCATATCGCGCACGGCATTGGTCATAGCCACGCCCGGGATGAGCAGCATGATGTCACCAATCATGATCGAATCCGCATGCAGCTGCCCTCCCGCCCGCGCGATCAGGCAGATAAACAAGCCGGTCACAAATGCAGCGAGAAAGTTAAATACCATGCGCGTCATACAAAACGGCGCAATATGCAGCTGCATCCAACAAACGACCAATGCAGCCACGCCGGAGACAAACGCATCGGCGGCTGTGCCGCCAAAAAACAGACAATAGCTGACAGACGTGATGACACTGCCTAAATATTGTGCCTCTATGCTGTCGGGCTGCTGCATGGTCTGCTCAATGCGGTTTGCCAGCTGATCAAGCGTCATCGCACCATGACAAAAGCTCCTGCTGAGTGTATTTAACGCATCCAGCTTTTTAAAATGGGTATCCCATGCTAAAATTCGTCTGCTCTGTGTCGCTTCCGTCCCATCGGAAAACTCCAGCGTCAACACAATGCAAGCTGTGATAACAAACACATGGATGCGTTTTGCTCCGTAGCTTTGGGCGATCCGTGTCAGCGCGTCCTCGACGCGGTGTACCTCCGCGCCGCAGCACAGCAGTGCCTCTCCCATGTCCAGCAGTACATGGGCGCAGCGGTTGTATTCTTCCGGATGCATAGACAAACGCCTGCTCCCTTCCGTATATCCTTCAATTTGTTGCTCCTTCAAGCTATTTTATTAATATATCCATAGAGCATCGTTTGCATTCCGAATCTTTCATTTTTCTATGGCAGCGCCGCTTACACAATCCAGAGGATCGTCCCGTTTTCAAAAAGAATCGGATCATGCGCACCTCTTCCCTGCTCTGCTTCATCGCTCCGTCTGTTACCTTTTTTCTTATGCACCCAGGTCTTCTATTGCATTTATTCTGAAATCGTGTATAATATTGCAAAAAGGGAGGTGTGCTGTATGCTAGACAAGCTTGATCCGTACATAGGGCCAATCATCCAGGTGTGCTTTTTATTTCCGGTGCTCGCAGCTCTGTTTACTTTGCCTTTCCTCATCCGCAATTACCGCAAATACGGTGGTATAGCGCTTATGCGGGTGCTGGTCGTTTATTCCTTTATATTTTACGAAATGTGCGCCTTTTTCCTGACGGTGCTGCCGCTGCCGAGTCTGGAGAGCGTAGCGGCTGCGGCTCCGGTGCGTCCGTGCTTTGTCCCGTTCACAGATCTTATGACCGGACTGCAGCACCACGGGATTTCTTTCTCATCTCCCGTGACGCTGCTGCGCGTTTCCAACTGGCTGGAATTCTTCTCTTCCAGCGATTTCTTTCAGATATTGGCGAACATTGTAATGCAGATTCCCCTGGGCTTTTACCTGCGATATTACTTCCGCCGCTCGTGGAAGCAGACCTTGCTGATCGGGATGTGCGTCAGCCTGTTCTACGAGCTTACACAGTTCACAGGACTGTGGTTCATTTATCCGCACGCGTACCGCTTCGCCACAGTAGACGACGTTATCACGAATACGCTCGGCTGCATGGCAGGATTTTGGCTCACGCCGCTTCTTTCCTGGTTCCTTCCCACAAGAGACGAAATCGACAGAATTTCCTACGCCAGGGGCGAGCATATCACGCTTCTGCGCCGTGCTCTCGCTACGATACTTGATCTTGCAGTGTTTTTGCTGTTGTCAAAGGGCAGCGCCGCTTTCCTGCTGCGTTTGTCCGGTGGAAAGGTCGTAATTCCGGTATCCGCCGGAAGAATAGTCTGGTTCGTAATTTACTTTGCGCTGGTTCCCTGGCTTACAAAGGGCAAAACGCTGGGAAAGGCGGTTTTTAGCCTGAAAATCGCCGGAGAAGACGGAAAACGGGCGAAATTCTGGCAGCTTTTGCTGCGATATGTGCTGCTGATCTGCGTGGAGCCGATGCTGCTTTTAGGTGCTGTGATCATGCTGATTTTTGTGATGCTCACCATTTATCTGCACGGCGGAACGTTCGGCATCCGCATGCTCATCATCGCCGGGGAACTGCTGGTGCTGGCGTTTTGCATTGGCTTTCCGCTCCGCTGTCAAAAACGTTGGAATAAATTCCCTCATGGGCATTACAGCCACACAAAGGTCGTGCACACCGGAGGAAGGCAACAGCTTCCACAGTGACCGAGAGCTTGAAAACCAATTTTGACCATGCGGGTATTTATTTGCGTCTGCTCCGTTTTTTCATATCCTTCCGGATTGCTTCCATGGGCGCGCTCGGAACAGCGCCTGTTTCCCTGAAGCAGACGACCGTTTCCGCCATCGCCTCATAATTCAGCTGTGTGCCTCTGCTGTCCGGCACATAATCCACCGCCCGTTCTGCGGAGATGCCAAAGTGAGAAGCGGTCTGCACAGCGTCAATATTCGCGCCGAGGAAGATGAACTCCCAGCCGTTTTGTTCCTTTTCATGCTCAATCATGGCTTTGATCTTATCGGCAGTGTACGCACGGCTTGCGTTCTCATATCCGTCCGTGATGATGATAAACATCACCTTATCAGCCCGGTAGTCCGCAGCTGTATTTCTCTGGACGCTGGCGAGCTTATCAATCGTCCTGCCGATGGCGTCCAGCAAAGCAGTAGCGCCACCCACGAAATACTCCTTGTCCGTCATCGGGCCGACCGCCCGGATATCAATGCGGTCGTGGAGCAGGGTATAACGGTTGTCAAACAGAACCGTGGTGATACGGCATTTGCCGTCCACAGCTTTCTGCTTTTCCAGCATGGCGTTGAAGCCGCCGATGGTGTCGCTCTCCAGTCCCGCCATAGAGCCGCTTCTGTCAAGGATAAATACGAGTTCTGTCAGATTCTTTTTCATTTGAAACAACCTCCTGTTTTCGATGATATGAGTATATCGAAAACAGGAGGCTTTTTGGTCGCTTTGAAAGCGACAAATCGGAAGCTGTCAATTTTGAATGTTCAACTCATTTTTTGAAATGAGATTATAGCTGACGAGCGCATCGCCGTCAAGATTTTCCCGATTCATATCCACGCCGACAATGCCCTGATGATCATAGG
>CAZEMM010000027.1:0-26088 GCA_964513445.1 uncultured Butyricicoccus sp.
GGCGTAAGAAATTGCTTCCCTACGCCGGTATTAGCCGACAGGTCAAGAGGTCAGGATTGCCCTTTTTCAACTTTTCAGTTTCCCCGCAAACATGTCAAATATAAAATTCTATCATCAGTATACACTATGTCCCGACAAAGTCAAGCGGAACGCCGCCTCAGATAATGACCTCCGTCGGCCGTTCACAGTCGGTCTGCACGACCGCACCGGCACGCAGTGAGGCCGGCACGTCAATTAACCGCTGATTGCGGCTGCCGCGAAACCGCAGCGTCAAATCGCGCTGCGCCTCAATATACGGCCCATCCACCAGCACGTCGCACAGCTCCAGCAACGCGCGCATATCGTCGTCGCCCTGCTGTGTCAGCTGTTCCCATGTGTAGCCGGAATAGGCCATGATGTGCTTTCCCATGCCGCGCAGTGCAAGTGCGAGCGGTATAAGCGCCTTTGCCTGACAAAACGGTTCTCCACCGGAAAACGTCACGCCGGACAGCAGCGGATTGCCGCTGATGCGCCCAAGTAGCTCGTCCGCCGTCGTCAGACGTCCACCCGCAAAATCATGCGTCTGCGGATTGTGGCAGCCCGGACAATGATGCGGACAGCCCTGCGTAAAAATGACAAAGCGGATGCCGGGGCCATCCACAATGGATTCTTCAATCACCCCGGCAATGCGAATTTGTGTAGGCTGCATGCGGCCTACGCGATCTCATGCTTGACGCGGTCGTGCTCCTCCGCGCGCTTTGCGTCGTTAAAGCGATCCAGCGTGCCGACCAGATATCCTGTGATGCGGCGGATGCGCTCAAAGCCCACGCCCTCACCGACAATTTGCTCACCCTTCTCGTTTACCGTGATATACTTCTGTTCATTCATCAAAAATGCCTCCTTGATATATTCTCATCCAATCGGGTTCGGGCGGCGGTCGCGTTCTTCATTCGGATCGCCGTGATAGCCGATGGTATCGCTGTTATAATTTTTATATACACCCAGCTGACGCAGCTTCTCCAGCGGGACGCCCTCTCCCTCTCGCCGTCCGCAGCGCGGGCAAACATCACCGATGATACCCGTATAGCCGCAGATCGGGTCGCGGTCGACCGGGTGGTTGATCGAGCCATAGCCGATGCCGCACTCCTTCATATAGCGCACGACCGCCTCAAAGGCATCCAAATTCTGCGTCGGGTCGCCGTCCAGCTCCACATAGCTGATATGACCGCCGTTGGTCAGCTCATGATACGGCGCCTCCAGCTTAATTTTGCGGAAGGCCGTAATCGGATAGTACACCGGAATATGGAACGAATTGGTGTAATAATCACGGTCTGTCACGCCCTCAATCGTGCCAAACTGTTTTCTGTCCAGTCGGACAAAGCGTCCGGCCAGACCCTCCGCCGGCGTAGCGATAACGGAAAAGTTCATACCGGTCTCCCGGCTCTCGCGATCCATGCGCTCGCGCATACGCGAGACGATGGTCAGACCCATGTGCTGCGCCTGCTCGGATTCACCGTGATGTACGCCCATCAATGCCTTCAGGCACTCCGCAAGGCCGATAAAGCCGACGGTCAGCGTGCCATGCTTGAGTACCTCGCCCACCTTATCATCCGGGCGCAGCTTGTCGGAATCCAGCCAAATGCCCTGTCCCATCAGGAACGGGTAGTTACGCACACATTTTTCTGCCTGAATGCGAAAGCGCGCCTTGAGCTGGTCGATCACAAGCTCGAGCTTTTCATCCAGCTCTTCAAAGAACTGCTCGATATCCCCGTTTGCCTTTAGCGCGATGCGCGGCAAATTGATCGACGTAAAGCTCAAATTGCCTCTGCCGTTGACGATCTCACGGCTCGGGTCATATACATTGCCAATCACACGGGTGCGGCAGCCCATATACGCCACCTCCGTCTCCGGTCTGCCCGGCTTGTAATACTGTGCGTTATACGGCGCATCCAAAAACGAAAAGTTCGGGAACAGACGCTTCGCGGATACGCGGATTGCAAGACGAAACAGGTCGTAATTCGGATCGCCCGGATTGTAATTGACGCCTTCCTTCACCTTAAAGATATGAATCGGGAAAATGGACGTTTCTCCATTTCCCAGGCCAGCCTCGGTCGCAAGCAGTAGGTTCTTCATAACCAGACGACCCTCTGCCGAGGTATCCGTGCCATAATTGAGCGAGGAAAACGGAATCTGCGCGCCCGCACGCGAATGCATGGTGTTCAGGTTGTGCACCAGCGCCTCCATCGCCTGATAGGTCGCGCGCTCGGTTTCCCGTCTGGCATATTTTTTGGTAAACGCCACAACGCGATCTGCTGTTTCCTCGTCCGTGCGTTCACACAGCCGCGCATGCAGCCGCTCGGACAGGCCGTTATCCTCCGCCAGCGCCGGCATCCCGCCGCACGACGCGATCAGTGCCTTTGCCGTCTCCAGTCCGTCCTCTTCTAAGCCGAACGCCTCCAACGCCTTTGCGAGATTGTCCCGATACAGGTGGCTGTACGTCTTGCGCACGCCCGGCGCCATGCTATAATCGAAATTCGGGACGCTCTGGCCGCCATGCTGGTCGTTCTGATTGGACTGAATCGCAATGCATGCCAGCGCGGAATAGCTGCGGATATCATTTGGCTCACGGAGAAATCCGTGTCCGGTAGAAAACCCGCCCTCAAACAGCTCCAGCAAATCAATCTGGGTGCACGTCGTCGTCAGCGTGTAAAAATCAAAGTCATGAATGTGAATGTCGCCTTCACGGTGCGCCTTGGCAATGCGCGGCTCCAGCAGAAACAACTCGTTAAACTGCTTTGCGCCCTCGGAACCATACTTTAACATAGTGCCCATCGCGGTATCGCCGTCAATATTGGCATTTTCACGCTTGATATCGTTTTCAATCGCAGACTGAAAGGTCAGATCCTCATAAATCTTCATCAGTCTAGTGCTCATCTCGCGCTGGCGCGAGCGCTCATTGCGGTACAAAATATAGGCCTTCGCCGTGCGCGCATGTCCGCGCTCCACGAGAATCTTTTCCACCGCATCCTGCACATATTCTACACTCGGCGTGCTCGTTTCGCAGTTTTTTTCTACATAATCCGCAACCTCCAGCGCCAGCCGCATGGACATCTGATAATCATGTCCGCCGGATGCCTGCGCCGCTTTATAGATCGCATTTGCAATTTTTGTCAGATCAAAAAAGACGCATCTGCCGTCCCGTTTTTCTATCTGTTGAATCATTCCACTGCTCCTTTTGAGGGTCATCCTAAAAACAGCGAGGCGCACAGAGCACGCCGCAGCATACAAAATATGTACGCTGATTGCCATTTTATCACTACATGTTGTGTTTTTCCCACAACTGGTAGCTGATTCTTATTGTAGTACAGCAGCCCGCTTCTGTCAAGAGCACAAATTTTCTTGTGTCTATGAAAAAAAGTAAAAATAGTTCCTGTTTCGACTCTTTTGCCTCTATTTATGATTCTCCCGCAGTGGTCGACACCGCTCGCTTGCGCAGCTAAGCATGCACAGATCGTTCTCATTTCATGCAATTGGCCGGGTTTTTCCGCACATGCGTTTATTTTTTCGCTGCAATGCCGCGTTTTACCTCCGCTCGAACCACAGCACTTTTCCCGCAGCAAAAATTTTTTTCATGCGCCGCACACTGGCGCGCAGAAACCACAACATGTAGCGGTCACACACATGAGCGGTTCAATTTATTCCAATTCCGTTTCCTTCAAACCGTCCGCTTCAGACTGCTGCCCATGATATCCGAGACATCGGATATGGTGACAAATGCGTTTGGATCAATGCGCCGCACGATGGTTTTCATTTTAGCGATCTGAAACCGGTTGACGACAAAATAGACGATGGTCTGCTCCTCGCCCTTGTAAAAGCCCTTGGAGGCGATATGCGTGATACCGTGTCCGAACGCATCGGACAGCTTTTCACTGATCTCCTGCTCCCTGATCGTGATAATCATCGCAGATTTCGCTTTATCCAAGCCCTCCACGATAAAATCTACCGTTTTGATCGCTGCACAATAGGTCAAAATGGAATACAGCGGCAGCACGAAGCTTTGCAGCGCAACGCCTGCGGCAATATACAATATCACATTGTAGATCATCACAAAATTGCCGATGGTCAGACCGAGCCGCTTCGCAAAAATCACTGCCATGACCTCAATGCCGTCAATTGCGCCGCCAAAACGGATGGTCAAACCGCTTCCCGCGCCGGAAATCAAGCCGCCAAATACCGCGCACAGCAGCAAATCGTTCCCCGCAATCGGCGAGGCCGAGCTGACATCAATGGGCAGGATATACGAGATGACATAGGATGCTGCAGAGTAGATGCATACCGCAAAAATCGAATAGACGGTAAAGGCAATCCCCTGCCGTTTCGCACCGTATAAAAACATCGGGATATTGAGCACCAGCAAAAACAGCGACAGAGAATATTCCTCCGGCGTCAGCTGCCACAGCAGCATGGAGGTGCCGGAAATGCCGCTGTCATATAAGTGAACGGGTGCAAGGAACATTGTCACGCCGATGGCATTGACAATGCCCGCAGCAATCAAAACCGCAAAATTCAGCGGACTCAATTCGCTCCATACCGCGTTGATTGTTTTCTTCATTACATACCTCCGTGTGAAAAATAGAAGGGCCGCACATCTCAATATGCCGCCCCCATTGCCGCGTTATGTAAAGGTAAAATCCTCCCAATCGGTCAAATACTGTGCGCACAGCGCGCGAATTTCGCCCTCTTCGCCGCGCGCCGACGCGTCATATATCCCGATGACCGGAAACCCTGCGTCTACAGCCGTGCGGATGCTGTGCAGGCTGTCCTCAAAGACCACCGTCGTCTCCACCGGTGAACCCAGCTCCCGCGCGCACCGCTGAAACAGATACGGCTGATTTTTAGAGGTGTTCCAGTCGCCGCAGGTCACAATCTGCTGAAAAAAATGCGCAAGACCCAGCCGGTCAACCGCCAGCTGCACCAAACGATGGTCGGTCGCCGTGGCAATGCACATCGGGATGCCGCGCGCATACAGCGCATCCAGCACAGTCCGCGCTCCTCTTTTGAGCGGCGCATGGCTGCGATAGTCCTCCTCGATCATGCCGCTGATTTGGCGGCAGATCGTCTCCACCGACTCCGTTATGCCGAAATCAGCACGGAAAAACTGTGCAGATTCCATCAGCGTCATCGTCTTGAGTCGCAGAGTCAAATCATCCGTCGCCGCAACGCCATGCCGCTCCAGATAGCGCGCGCCGACATTTTCCCAAAACGGCATGGAATCGAGCAGCGTACCATCCAAATCAAAAATCGCACCGGTAATATTCATGCGCCCTCCACCAGCTTTTTCGCCTGCGCCAGCAGCTGCTCGGTCGCAAGCTGAATATCCGCCGCCGCAAAAATACCGGATACAATCGCAACACCAGCCACGCCGGTACCCTTCAGCTCCAGCATATTGTCCAGCTTGATGCCGCCAATTGCCGTACACGGAATGGAAACTGCGTTGCATATCTCGCGAATCTGTTCATAGGTCAGTGCCTCCGCATCCGTCTTGGTATCTGTACTGTGCACCGCGCCGACACCCAGATAATCCGCGCCGCGGCTCTGTGCCAGCTGCGCCTCCTCGACGCTGTGCGCGGAGACACCGATGATCTTATCCGGACCGAGCAGCGCGCGTACATCTCCCGCCTCCATGTCATCCTGACCGACATGTACGCCGTCTGCGCCGCTCTCAATACAAGCCTGCACGTCATCATTGATGACGCACATCACATGATACGCATGGCAAAGCGCGACGATCTGCTTCGCCTCTTTGACAAATTCGGCATGCGAAAGACCCTTTTCCCGAATCTGTACAAACGTCGCACCGCCCTTCAGGCACTGCTCCACCTGTGCATACAGCGTGCTTTCGCCAACCCACGTGCGGTCGGTCACCGCATATAGCAGCATCGCATCACGCACCTTTTTTTCTCTATCCGAACACATGTGTATTCCCTCCGTTTGCAATATAATGAACAATTATTATAAGTATATCGCGATCTTTTTGCCACGTCAATGTCACCGCTGTTTTGACTTTGTTTCAATCTGTAGGTGTTGCAATGATATTGTCAATGCGGAACGGATTGGACAGTCTGGGCAGAAAGATACCGCGGAGGGGAAACCGCCGCGGTACCAAAAGAAAGGAAAAATATGAACAGTTATATGATCTCGATCCCAAGGAATCGAAGGAGTAGGTTGTCTGCCGCTTTCGCCGCTAAACAAAACAGACAGGCCGGGCAGCTGGCCAGAAAGGAATGATACAGTGTTCCTTGAACTGTCTCTATCATACAGCAAACCGCTCTGGTTTGGATGAACAAAAAAAGAAATATTTGTAGATAGTTTGTAAACAAATCCTATCGTCCGGAAATCTGGCTGCGGCGGTATTGTGTGGCGCCGAAAAGGGCGAGCAGGACGGATAGGGTGATGTATACGGCTGGCGCCACCTC
Source organism: uncultured Butyricicoccus sp. (assembly GCA_964513445.1). Taxonomy (GTDB): domain Bacteria; phylum Bacillota; class Clostridia; order Oscillospirales; family Butyricicoccaceae; genus Butyricicoccus_A. The sequence goes on from CAZEMM010000027.1 coordinate 6,456, forward strand.
GATCATCGTGCGCATATTTCCGAGCACGGAAACAGGATAATCCACGACGATAGAAAGACGTGTCGGGATGAGATTAAACAGAATATATGGAATGTGCAGGCGTGCCGGTATCAGGCCGCCGGAAAACATGCCGATGAACGTCACGCCGGTTAAAAGTCCGACAATGGCAACACTGTTTTTTATTATAATTGATAAAAACAGTGTCAGCAGGCAGTAGAACACAGCGGATGCAAAATAGGCGGCCGTTACAAGACACATTGCCTGGCCGATTGTCCAATTCATCGAGGTGAGCGGGTAGAAAAGCTGTATCGGCACATCAAGATTTGCGGTTCCATATAACAGCACCGTCGGAACAGCCGTCGCCGCAAAAAACAGAACGGCACCGCCCAAAGTGACGCTCAGTCCGGCGAGCAGCTTCGCCAAATATATCGTGAAACGGCCATTTTTGCTGCACAACACGAGTTGGTCGGTTCGATACGAATATTCATGGGAAAAAACGACTGACATGCAGACGGCTGCAAAAAACATAATCAAAATCATGGATGTAAAAATGATATTAAACATTCTGTCCCAACCATCACAATAGCGATAGACAAACGGCTTTTGTAGGGAGTCTTCCTGCTCCCTCCAATATTGCCGACCTTTGCTTGTCAGCGCCTGCTCGTCCATATATTTTTCGAGCAACGTCTGCCGCTGACGATAAAGCTGGTCAGCAGTAACGGAGGCAGCATCATAATTTTTCCCGAAAACAAAGCCGCAAAATTCATAGATCGGCAGATAGGGATTGGGACCATTGAAAACGGTCTGATCGGCATAGGCCTGCCGCATTTCAGACACAAGCGTTTCATCAATTGTGCGGCCCTCCAGCTTTTGTGCATTGGCCTGCGTATACTGTAAATAGGTATAGCCGGATACCTGCTGCCCGTTGTAGGTGTAGGCATTCATGATGAAATCAATGGTGGCGTAAACAGAAAATCCGGTGCACAGAAGCAGCACGATCCAAGTGAGCTTACGCTGGAAGATTTTCTTCAGCTCGAATCCATATAGTGTTCTCAAATTAGCCGACATTGTTTTCCCCTCCATACTGCTTGAGATAAAATGCCTCCAGATCGTCCGGCATCCGCTCCCTTTGTCCGTCGAAAATCAGCTGTCCGTCGCGCATCATGAGTACGGTGTCCGCGATGTGCTCCACGTCGGATACGATATGTGTGGACAGCAGTACGATGGCATCCTGTGCCAGCTCGGCAATGAGATTGCGAAAGCGCACGCGTTCCTTTGGGTCAAGGCCGGCGGTCGGCTCGTCTAAAATCAGCAGACTCGGATTGTTGAGCAGCGCCTGCGCGATGCCGAGCCGCTGCTTCATGCCGCCGGAATACGTCTTGATTTTTTTCTTTTGTACGCCGTCCAGACCGACCAGCTGGATAAGCTGCTGTGCCTTGCTTCGGGCGTGCTGCTTGGGAAGCCCCTTGAGCGCAGCCATGTACAGCAGGAAATCGCGGCCGGAAAATTCGGGATAATAGCCAAAATCCTGCGGCAGATAGCCCAATCGACAGCGATACTGCTCTGTGCGGACATCCAGACCGTCCAGCGCGACCGTGCCGCTGGTCGGCTTTAAAATGCCGCACAGCATGCGCATCAGCGTCGTTTTTCCTGCGCCGTTCGGCCCGAGTAGGCCATAAACGCCGGGATGCAGCGCAAGCGAGACGCGGTCGACGGCGATGGTATTTTGATATTGCTTGGTCAGTCGGTCAACAACCAATTCCATATTCAGTCCTCCGTTTCAGAAAGAGCTGCCATTGCCTTGCAGTCAGCGCAACACAGACGGCGCACAGCAGCAGCCAGATATGTGTATAGGCTGGGGTGAAGGCCAGCGGCAGCTGCATATGCAGCAGGATTTGCAGGCCGCTGACGCAGGCGGCTGTGCCTGCGCATGCATAGGCCGCGTCGCGCGGATGCACATAGCGGGTTGCGTACAGGCCGAGCAGCGTCGTCAGCAGATAGGGTGTCAGCAAATACAGCCCCGTGCGCAGGGCAGCGGACGGCTCGTTTCGGCAGCACAGCCAGACCAGTCCGGCGAGCAGCAGCGCGTGCGACAGCCCCAGAATGGACATACGCGCGAGTAAAACGCTTTTAAGCGAAAATGGGCAGGCAAGCTCAAGCTCCTGCATGCCGCAGGCCGCGGAGCGCGTCTGCTCGAGCAGCACGAGCAGCGAGGCGAACGGCACGAGAGCGGATATCATTTGCAGCGTGTTCGTGTCCACTGCCACATATGCGCCGTACAACGCCACGGCAAACAGCAGGAAAGAGCCAAGCCACACGCGCCCTCGGATATAATGTGCCTGTATGCGCACAAATTGCAGGCTGGTCAGCTGCGGCTGCGCAAGCGTGCGCAAAAACGCCTGTTTTTTTTGCGGCGGCGGCGCGGCAAAGGCGCGGGCGAGCTGCCGCTTTTGTCGATCATTCATATGAAATCCTCCTTGCTCAGATGATGCCGCAGCTGCTGAAGGGCTTTTTGCGTTTTGCGGTACACGGCAAAGCGCGATAGGCCCGTGATGCGGCAGATCGCGGAAACCGGAAGCTCATTGACGTAGCGCAGAAGCAGCAGCTCCTGCTCTTCGGTGTCCAATGCGGACAGCTGCGACCGGACGGAGATCGAGGTGAGCAGGCTGTCCGTACAGTCAGGCGCCTCCAGCTGCTCCGGCAGTGCGTCCGCCTGCTGCCTGCGGTAGGTATCAATGCATAAATTGCGCGCGATGGTATACAGCAGCGGCAAACTGTGCCTGTCCAGCGAGCCGGTGCGGCGCAGGCAGCGCAGGAAGGCCTCCTGCGTGATATCCTCGGCTGTCTCGCGGTGATGCAGCCGGAAATAACAGTAGCGGTACACCTTGTCGTATTGCTGTTCAATGTCCATGGACGGGAGCCCCTCCTTTCATTGTGTTTTACGGATGAGCACGGCGAAATGTGCGCACATTTGAAAAAATAAAAAAAAGCTGCCTCGCGGCGGGAACAGTTGTCCTGCGTTGAGGCAGCAATGGTATGTACTTATATCGAAGCGAAAACCGCGTCAATGATTTCAGATATGCGCGTACCCGATACCGAACGGTCAGCGCATTTGACATAGATGCGCTTGCGGCGATTATACAGCAGACGGGTCTGCTTTTCCTTGTCGCCCTGCAATAATGGGCGGGAGGTATCGCGGCTGAGGTTTTGCACAATGCGATAGAACGGCGTGTTCAGATGGATGAGCAGGCCGTTTTGCTTGTACAGTTCGACATTTTGCTCTCGCAGTACCGCGCCGCCGCCCAGCGCGATGACGCAGCCGGTGCGCCCTGCCACCTTGCGTGCGCATTCGGTTTCGATATCGCGAAAGCCCTCTTCACCGACCTCCGCGAAGATATCAGAGATCTTCTTGCCCTCGTGCTCTTCCAGATAGCAGTCCATGTCGATAAAGGTATATCCCAGCAGACGCGACAGCTTGCGGCCGATGGTCGTTTTGCCGCTTCCCATAAAGCCGCACAGCACGATATTGGACTTGCCATACACATCATGCAGGCGTTTTTTTGCCATATCACCGGCCAGACGCCGCAGGATGCGGGTCAGACTGGCCTGTTCAAATTGCGTGCCGAACCAGATGGTCTGCGCATAGGCCGCCTGCAGCACCAGCATGAGCAGGCCATTGCGCGTTTTGACCCCGCGCGGGGCGAGCTTCATAATGGCGGTCAGCGGCGGGTTATATACTGCGTCAAATACATATTCTGTGCCGATCGGCAGCTTTTCCAGCGGCGAGCGATCCTCATGCGGATACATGCCAAGCGGCGTGCCGTTGACAACGATTGCAGTCATACGCGGCAGCTGTGTGGACGGCATGATTTCAACCGAGGCCTTTGGCAGCAGGGTGCGCAGCTCATTGCGCAGATGCTTCGCCTTGGTGAGATTGCGGCCGGTGATCAGCACGCGCGCGCCGGATGCCGCCAGATGGTAGCCCATGACGCGCGATACGCCGCCATAGCCGCACAGCACGGCGAGCTTGCCCTCGGGTGACACGCCGTCAAATTCCAGCGAGCCGGAGAAGCCCAGAATGTCCGTGTTGTAGCCGATGGCCTGCCCGTCCCGGAACAACACCGTGTTGACGCTGCCCAGATCGTGTGCCGTCTCGTCCACGGCGTCCAGATGGTCAAATATTGCCTTTTTGTGCGGGATCGTCAGGTTCAGTCCACCGGTTTTCTCACGCGCGAGCTGCATGGCCTCCGCCAGATCCTCCGGCGGAACGTCTACGGCAAAATAGTCGCAATCCTTGCCCGATTCGGCAAACAGCATGGCGTGCAGCTCGGGGGACATGGTGTGCGCAATCGGATGGCCGAACAGCGCGAAGGTTGTCTTTTCCGGTACAAACAGCCGGAATTGTTCCATTGTCAAAATCATATGTCGGCCTCCCTTGCAGTATCGGCTTGCAGCGCATCCAGCGCGTCAAAGAATGTGGGATACGAGATGGCGACACAGGACGCGTCGTCAATGGAGGAATCCCCGTCGCAGCCGAGCGCGCATACCGCCATGCTCATGGCGACGCGATGGTCGGCATAGGTGCAAAACGGCGCGCCGTGCAGCGGCTTGCCGCCCCGAATGACCATTCCGTCCGCAGTCTCGCGCACATCCGCGCCCGCACGCATAAGCTCTGCCGTCATCGTCGCAATGCGGTTGGATTCCTTTACCTTGAGCTCCTGTGCGTCGCGGATGACCGTTTCTCCGTCGGCAAACGCGGCGGCCACAGCCAGAACAGGCAGCTCGTCGATCAGGCGCGGGATGATGTCGCCGCCGATCACGGTTCCGTGCAGCTTGGAGGAGTGCACGCGCAGATCGCAGACCGGTTCCACCGTGCCGCGCACATGGATGCGCTCGATTTGCGCGCCCATTGCATCCAGCGCGTCGAGAATGCCGGTGCGCGTGGGATTGATGCCGACATTGCGGATCGTGATATCGCTGTCCGGCACGATCAGTCCCGCGACGAGAAAATATGCCGCGGAGGAAATATCGCCCGGCACCGCGACGTCGACAGCCGTCAGACGTTCCGGCGGCGTCAGTGTAATGGCGGCGCCGTCCGACTCGACCGATGCGCCAAGGCCGCGCAGCATGCGTTCTGTGTGGTCGCGCGACGCGGACGGCTCAACGACCGTCGTTTGCCCATCCGCAAACAGTCCCGCGAGCAGGATGGCGGACTTAAGCTGCGCGCTCGCAACCGGCATGGCATATTTAATACCGTGCAGCGAGGCGGGAGAGATGGAAAGCGGACAGAGATTGCCGTCCTTGCCGGAAATATCCGCGCCCATCTCGCGCAGCGGCTTGATGATGCGTCCCATCGGACGCTTTTGAATGGAGGCGTCGCCGCTCAGCGAGGAGCAGAACGGCTGTCCCGCCAAAATGCCGCTCAGCAGACGGGTGGTCGTGCCGGAGTTTCCGGTATACAGCAGCGCGTCCGGCGCACGAAGCCCGTGCAGACCCACGCCATGTACGACGACTTCATTTTCCGAGACGTCGATTCGGACGCCCATCTGACGAAAACAGGAGATGGTGGACAGACAGTCCTCGCCCATCAAAAAGCCTGTGATATGTGTGTCGCCGTCCGCGAGCGCGCCGAGCATGACCGCCCGATGCGAGATGGATTTGTCACCTGGAACGGTGACCGCGCCGCGCAGACCGGTGTGAATGGGCGTGAGGTTACGCATTTTCATTCAACCCCTCCTCTTCAATGACCGGGAATGAGCCGAGCACGCGCACGACCGGGATTTCCTGTGACAGCTGATAGATCATGCGGCGCGTGTCCTGATCCAGGATATTACCGCTGAAATCGATATAGAAGCAATAGTTCCACGGCATGTCCGCCAACGGCCGCGAATGAATTTCCGTCATGTTCAGGCCGTAATCCGAAAAGACGGACAGCGCACTGTACAGACTGCCGGTGACATGCGGCAGGATCAAAATCAGGCTGACGCGGTTGTCCTCTTTTTTGGCGGACAGGCCGCGTGTGACCGCGATAAAGCGCGTCTGGTTGAAGTCGCCGTCGTTGATGTTTTTTTGCAGAATGATGAGACCATACAGCTCTGCGGCGGCCTCCGAGCAGATCGCCGCGCGCGTCGGGTCGCCCAGCTGGGCGATGTGCTGCGCCGCAACCGCTGTGTTGCTCTCCCCCACATCATCCAGCGCATGCTCCTTGATGTACACATGGCACTGACGCAGCGCCTGCGGATGAGAATGTACGGTCTTGATGGTTTCCAGCGTCGCGCCGTCACAGGCCGCCAGGCAGTGCCGGATGCGGCCGATGTAGGAATGAGAAATGTACAGACCGTGCTTTTCCAGCAGGTCATAGACCTCATTGACTGTGCCGGCCGTGGAATTTTCCACCGGAACAACGCCGGAATCCGCGTTTCCCTCGGATACGGCGAGAAAAACGTCCTCAAAGGTGCTCATATGATAGCGTTCGGCGTCCGGAAACAGCGCCTTGACCGCCGACTCCTGATACGAGGCGGGCAGTCCCTGATAGCATACCTTGCGCGGCGTATCGATGCGCGCCGTGATCGGCAGCTGCAGGCGGTATGGCTCCGCGTCCAGAATGCGCGCATATTGGTATTTGCGGCTGATGCGCGTCGTGGTGCGCAGCAGCGCGGTATATTCCTGCCGCAGACGATCCGGAACATTTTCCAGCATGGTGTTGAGCAGCTCGCTCTCGCGGGCGGGTACCAGCACCTGACCGCCGTTGTTCATCTTATAATCGGAGACCTCCTCCGCACAGCGCATGCGGCGCAGAAACAGATCGACGATCTGACGGTCGATCTCATTGATTTCTTTGCGTACCTCTTCAATTTGACGCATATCCGTGAGCCTCCAAATACAAATCTGTCATGGCGATCGCGACTGCCGCTTCGATGACCGGCGCGGCGCGCGTGACGATACACGGGTCGTGCCGTCCCTTGACAACCAGCGGCTGCACCTCGCCCGTGGCAAAATTCAATGTCTGCTGCTCGCGTGAGATGGACGCAGTAGGCTTGATGGCGGCGCGGACAATGATCGGCATCCCGCTCGTAATACCGCCCAAAATGCCGCCGTTGTTGTTGCTCTCCGTTTTGACAACGCCACGATCCAGATACATGCGGTCATTTGCCTCCGAGCCGTGCATGGCGGAGATGGCAAAGCCTGCGCCGAATTCGACGCCCTTGACCGCAGGGACAGAGAACAGGATAGAGGAGATGCGTCCCTCCGCCGGGCACAGCATGGGGGAACCGAGACCAGCCGGCACACCGGTGACCGCGCATTCGATAATGCCGCCAACGGAATCCTGCGCCATGCGCGCCTGTTCAATCTGGTCGAGCATCGCCTGCTGGGCGCGCGGATTGATAACGGGATAGGCCTGCTCGCGCAGTAAACGAAGCTGTTCAGCCGATACGCTGACATCGTCAAACGGCGTGTCCATGATCTGGCCGACCGATGCGATGTGTGCGCCGACCTCCATGCCCTTGCTGCGCAAAAACAGCTTGCACATCGCGCCGGCAAAGACCATCGGTGCGGTCAGACGGCCGGAAAAATGTCCGCCGCCGCGCGGGTCATTAAAGCCGCCAAAGCGGATGCGGCCTGTGTAATCCGCATGTCCCGGGCGCGGATGATCAACCAGATTGCGATAGTCGCCTGAACGCGTGTCGGTATTTTCAATGACACAGGAGATGGGCGTACCGGCGGTCTTTCCCATAAAAATGCCGGAGAGAATTTTTGGAATATCCTGCTCGCGGCGCGCTGTCGACTGCTTGTTTTTTCCGGGGGCGCGGCGATCCATCTCAGAGAGAACAAACGCCTCGTCATACGTGACGCCCGCCGGAAAGCCGTCCAACACACAGCCGATGCCGCCGCCGTGCGACTCGCCAAAAATCGTCAGCTTGAGCTGATTTCCCCAAACAGAACCCATGGCTCTCTCCCTTCCTTAACCAATAATATAGGTATGCAGCTGCTCAAGCGGCAGCTTGTGAATGTTCGCGGTGCCCAGCGGATGCACGAGGATAAAGTTCAAGCTGTCCGCTGTCCGCTTTTTGTCATTTGCCAGCGCGGCAAAAATATCCTCCGCCGCATAGCAAAGCTCGGTCGGCAGCGCATGCGCCTTGCAGGCGGAAACGATGGTTTCAGTCAGCGAGTGATCAGATACGCCGAGCGCTTCGCCCAGCCTTGCCGCCTGCACCATGCCGATCGCGACCGCCTGTCCGTGCGACAGCTCGGTAAAATGACCGACCTTTTCCGCCGCATGACCGATGGTGTGGCCAAAATTTAAAATCATACGCAGACCGGTGTCCCGCTCGTCCTGCTGTACAACGTCGCGCTTGATGCGCACGCATTCATAGACGATCTGTTCCATGTTGGTGCGGAAATCCGGTGCGGCGATCATATCCAGAATTGTCGGATTGGAGATGCAGCCGTATTTGATGACCTCCGCCATGCCGTCGTGAAAAATCCGTTCGGGCAAGGAGGAGAGAATATCGGTATCAATGATGACCAGCTCCGGCTGATAGAAAGCGCCGATGAGGTTTTTCCCCTGCGGCAGATCAACACCGCATTTACCGCCCACCGAGGAATCCACCTGCGCGAGCAGCGTGGTCGGAATCTGGCAGATATGTACGCCGCGCAGATAGGTCGCTGCGGCAAAGCCGGTGATGTCGCCGACCACGCCGCCGCCCAGAGCAATGATGAGATCGGAGCGGGTGAGCTGTGCGGCGTTAAAATCCGCATACAGCTGAGACACGGTTTCTAACGTCTTGTGCGCCTCGCCCGCCGGGATGACGGAGGTCGTGATGACCAGCGGAAACTCGCCGCATAGCTGCTGCAAATACAGCGGCGCGACGTTGGAATCGGTGACAATATGGATGCGCGTCGGCTTGAATTTTTCCGCAATGCGCTTTGCGGTTTGCCGGAACATGCCTGCGCCGATGTAAATATCCGACAGGCTTGCCGCACCCTGCAAAGAAAGATGATACATCATGCGACCCTCCCGCTCAAATTTCACGGCCGATGGCGTTGGCTACCGCACGCAGCTTACCCATCGTGCGCGCGAAGTGCTCATAGGTCAGCGACTGTGCACCGTCGGACAGCGCATGTGCCGGATCGTTGTGCACCTCGATAATTAAGCCGTCCGCGCCCGCTGCAATGGCAGACATGGCAAGCGGCTCTACCATCCAGTAGATGCCCGCCGCGTGCGATGGGTCAACGATGACCGGCAGATGGCTCAGACGCTTGAGCGCCGGAACCGCGCTGATGTCCAGCGTATTTCTCGTATAGGTCTCATAGGTGCGGATGCCACGCTCACACAGGATGACCTGTTCGTTGCCGCCTGCCATAATGTACTCGGCAGACATCAGAAATTCCTCCAACGTGTTGGCAAAGCCGCGCTTGAGCAGAACCGGCGTGCCGGTCTTGCCCAGCTCCTTGAGCAGCTCGAAATTCTGCATGTTGCGCGCGCCCACCTGATAGCAGTCAACACGTCCCTCAAACAGCTCGATATGCGCCGGATTGGTGATCTCTGTGACAATGGGCAGGCCGGTCTTTGCCTTGGCCTCGCACAGCAGGTCAAGCCCCTCTGCTTTCATACCCTGGAAAGAGTACGGGGAGGAACGCGGCTTCCATGCGCCGCCGCGCAGGATCGATGCGCCCTGACGCTGTACCTCTTCCGCGATCTCGCAGATCTGCGGCTCACTCTCTACCGAGCACGGGCCGGCCATGACGACCAGCCGGTCGCCGCCAACATTGACGCCGCTGACATCGACAACCGTATTATCCGGATGCATGGCACGGTTTGCCAGCTTAAACGGCTCCTGTACCTTCATGACGCGCTCGACCCAATGGTTGAGCATCATGGTATCCTTGTCCAGCGCAGATGTATCGCCGACCAGACCGAGAATTGTGGTCTCCTCACCGACGATTGGATTGACGCTGACGTGGAATTTTTCGATCCAACCGGTCAGACGTGTTACTTCCTCTTTTGGACAACCCTTTTTCAGTACAACAATCATAATCGTATTCTCCTTGGAAAAAGATTTTCCCGGCTGGCGCAGCTGAACGTGGATGCGCATAGACACAGCAAGGTAAGCATAAAAAAAGCCTTTCCTCCCGCAAAAACAGGGACGAAAGACAAACATTCCGTGGTACCACCCAGATTCGGCGCTTATGCCGCACTTTTTCAAATACGGGGCCGGGAAGCCCGATATTCTAGCCTTGTAACGGGGGCGACCGTCTGCGCCTACTGATGTTCAGCGCAAAAGCTCAAGAGGGAACTTCAATTCGTTCAGCTCAAAGCACGCTTGCAGTCTATGGCATGCTATCCCTGGTGAGCCAATGCGAATTTACTTTTCTCTGTCATCGCAGTGCTGTTATCAAATTTAGATATAGTATACTGCACGGCGCGCGAAGTGTCAAGTGTCATTTCGCAAATTCTACAGGGTAAAAAACGTTCGGAGGGATGGACAGCCGACCCAAAATATGAGAAAATAAGGGAAAGTATAAAAATAAAACAGCCTGCTTTGCAATAAAACAGACTGCTTTGTGGTGGAGATAAGGGGGATCGAACCCCTGACCTCATGACTGCCAGTCATGCGCTCTCCCAGCTGAGCTATACCCCCGGATATTTCCACAACCAACTTTAGCATATCCGTGCATCGCTGTCAACAGTTTTTTGCCGCAATTCCGCTGAAAAACAAACGGGAACGGGCGGTTATGCCAGCGCGACATGGGCAATATCATAGGAGGGATGCAAAGAATATGAAGGTTTTGGTGAGCGCCTGTCTGCTCGGCGAAAACTGCAAATACAACGGCGGCAATAATTTTGACCCGGTCGTCGTGGATTGGTTGCAGGATCACGAGGTGGTTCCGGTTTGTCCGGAGGTGTTGGCGGGTATGCCGGTTCCGCGCGTTCCGGTAGAGCTGCGCGGCGGGCGCGCCGTAAACAAAGAGGGAGCGGATGTTGACGTCGCATATCGCGCGGGCGCTGCGCAAGCAGTGCGGCGGGCGAAATCGGAGCACATCGAGCTGGCGGTTTTAAAATCCAGAAGCCCGACCTGCGGCGTCAGACAGATCTATGACGGCACATTTTCCGGTACGCTGATAGATGGGCAAGGGCTGCTGGCGCAGGCTCTACAGGAGAACGGGTTTCGCGTCATAGATGCGGAGGATCTGAAACGGAAAGGGAGAACAGTATGAGCAACAGAGAGAGTTTTGGCTCCAGACTGGGATTTATTCTGGTGTCGGCGGGCTGCGCGGTCGGATTGGGGAATGTGTGGAAATTCCCGTATATTTGCGGTCAAAATGGCGGTGCGCTGTTTATTTTAATCTATCTGGTTTGTCTGGTCGCGTTGGGACTGCCGATTCTGATCACGGAATTTGCGATCGGCCGCGCAAGCGGACACAGCATAGCGAAGGCGTTTTATAAATTGGAACCAAGCGGCACCCGCTGGCATCAATTTCGCTGGTATGGCATCATCGGAAATTATTTGCTTATGATGTTTTACACGATGGTCGCGGGCTGGATGATCAATTATATGTTCCGTATGTTGCGCGGAAGCCTGTACGGGATGAACGGCGATCAGGTCGCCGACGCGTTTTCCGATATGCTCGCGTCACCGGGAGAAATGACGATATTTATGATTATTTCCGTGCTGATTGCCTTTGGCATCTGTGCGCTCGGCCTGCGAAACGGCGTAGAACGCATCACGAAGGTCATGATGCTCGGATTGATTGTATTGATGATCGTGCTTGCGCTGCACTCGCTGCTGCTGCCAAATGTCAAAGAGGGCCTGTCGTTCTATCTGGTGCCCAATGTACAACGATTTCAGGAGATTGGATTTGGCAATGTGGTGTTTGCCGCAATGACGCACGCGTTCTTCACACTAAGCGTCGGCATGGGATCAATGGAAATCTTTGGCAGTTATCTCAATAAATCGCGCAGCCTGACCGGTGAAGCGCTGCATATTTTGGTGTTAGACACGCTCATTGCGCTTGTCGCAGGTATTATCATTATTCCGGCTTGCTTTGCCTACGGCATTCAGCCGGATTCCGGACCGTCGCTGCTGTTTATCACGCTGCCCAATGTATTTAACCACATGACGGGCGGACAGCTGTGGGGCGCAGCATTCTTCCTTTTTATGTCAGTCGCAGCGTTGTCTACAGTCATTGCCGTGTTTGAAAATATCCTGTCTATGACGATGGAGACATTCAATTGGACGCGCAAAAAGGCTGTTTCTATCAATATTGTACTGGTAATTGTGCTGTCTCTTCCGGCGGTATTGGGATACAATGTGCTGTCCGGCATCCAGCCGATCGGTGAAGGCTCAACCATTATGGATTTGGAGGATTTCATAGTCTCCTATAATATTTTACCGCTCGGCAGTCTGCTGTTCGTGCTGTTCTGCACAAAAAAGAACGGCTGGGGATGGGAGAATTTTTTGCGCGAGACAGACACGGGAGACGGTCTTCGGTTTCCGGCAGCACTACGCGGATATATCCGCTTTGGCGTGCCGCTGCTGATTATCTTAGTCTACTTGAAGGGATATTATGATATGTTTTCCGGCTATGGCATAAAAATGCTGCTGTTCTGGATGTGCGTTGCGGCGGCATTTCTCGCTTTGATTTTTTACTATACGCTGTCCAAATCAAAAAAAAGGAATAGCAGTGGACTTTATTGAGCCTGCCGACCTTTGTCGACAGGCCCTTACCCAAATGCAGGCATTTGGGTGGGATTGTGCAATGCGTTTTCACTTTTTCTACAGGCTGAGGCCAGCACGTTTGCTGCCCCTCATGTTTGGTATGAATGAAAGAGGCTTGCGACACCTTTCGTTAACTTTATGAAAAAATTGACATTCAAAAATATGATAATTTTTTTGCATATCTCTTGCCATAAAGAGCGCCTCGTGTTATAATATCCCAGTCAAAAGTTAAAATAGAAACGTAACGACATTAAATATCGCTTTAACCCATGTCTGATGGTTGAGGCATATTGAGTGTCGTTTTTTTGTTTCTAAAGTTAGAAAGGATTATATTATGCCAAAAACAAAATTTCAACGTACAATTTTTACATTAATGATGGTTTTCTTTATGGTGTTTTGTATGACCGTATATACAATCTCATTAAATATGGGCGGGCTGACTTATTCAGCCTTCGAGCTGGCAATACAGGAGATGTGGATTGAATATGTAATCGTATTCCTGCTGATATTCTTTATAATTACGAAACTGGCAACCAAGCTGGCTTTGCGAATTATCGATTCCGCTTGTGATAAATCAATCTTTTTTGTTTTAGCAATCCAAAGTTTCACAGTATGCCTGATCGTTCCTTCCATTACGCTGATTGCGACATTTATACATAATGGATTTACCGCGCAATGGTTTGTCGAGTGGATTGAGTTAGCGTTTTTGTGCTTCCCGGTTGCATTGTGTTTGCAGATTTTTATTATAGGACCGCTTGTAAGGCTTATCTTCAGAACACTCTTCAAAAAACAATTAGCTGAACAGTAAATTTCATCTTATCGGAATAACAAACCAAATACGATTCATGGTCTGGACATCGGTCAATGGCTCTGTCGAAGGAAGCACTTCTCTATGCCCGCTATGATACCGAGAACATGACCATAGAGCAACGCAAGACCCTCATCTGGGGGCCGCTTCATCAGCTATTGGAATAACAGAAGGATGTGCTCTGCTAATGGCGGACTTCCCTGCCCTATGGTCAAGAGGCAGAGATATGATGAATCTCTTTTTGCTACATATAACAAGGATTATAACCGAGAGATGTATCGTAATACGCATATACTGCCCGCTTTTTCTCGCAGGCAAAGTCAAAGGTTCCATTGCCGACTTTGACGTTATGACAGCGTAAATCTTGGGTATCAATGCAGTCCGTTGAAATGGAATTAATGTTTTTCTCTAACCAATAAACACACATTTCTTTATAAAATGCAGAAAGGCTCTCATCGTTGAAATATCTCATAAAACTCTTATAAACATCTTCGCCGAAGCTACCGTCTGCATTGGGTACGGCAGTCGGCAGAGTTTTATACCACAACGAAATGTAACTGTTTGCCGGATAATATTTTGTGTGCCCGTTCTTTTCGGGTTCCTTTCTGGCAAGACCGAATTCACACAGGGTTTTAACGTACTTATCGCATTTGTTTTTTGGATAACCCGAAAACGCCGACCATTCGCTGAAAAGGAAAAGTCCAGCAAACCCGCTTGTTTACTGGACTTTTTGGCGGAGAGGATGGGATTCGAACCCATGTGCGCTTGCGCGCAAACTGATTTCGAGTCAGCCCCGTTATGACCACTTCGATACCTCTCCATATGCAACTGAGCAGTTCCCTTGTAAAACTGCTCACCCAGAATACACCAATTTTATTTTTTTGTCAAGCGTTTTTCAACGTTTTTCCTTTAAAACCTCTTCCATGCGCTCGATGGTAAGCGGGCTGACGATATGCTCAATGCGGCAGGCGTCGGTTTCCGCCGTGACGGCATCCAGCGAAAGAACGGTCATGAGAAATTCCTTGATGAGCACATGCCGCTTGTATATTTCATTTGCCCGCTTGCGTCCGGCGTCTGTCAGACGGATGGTGCTGTATGCCTCCTGATCGACATAGCCAGCCTTTTTCAATACACTCATAGCACGGGTCACGCTGGGCTTTGAGTATCCAAGCTCGTTTGCAATATCGACCGCATGGACTGTACCGTTGCGCATTTCCAGCAACAAAATGGTTTCCAGATAATTCTCGCCAGATTCCTGAATTTTCATGATTCACCGCCTTGATTGGGTTATTTTTTATGGAACTTGCAAAGATTCTCAGCATGGGTTCCATATGATTGCGTAATTTCGTATATTATAGCATAAACTGAAAAAAATGACAATAAAATATGCGGGTAAAAAATGAAAGGACCTGTGACGCGACAATGGCAAATTGTTGTGATTCATGGGGATTTTGATTCTAATCTGTTGCGATTCAATGGAATATATGGTATTCTTATATCTGAATCTAAAATGATTAGGACATCGCGGCGCATCTCGGTGGGCGCTGCTGTGCAATATGGAGAGGACAACAATATGGATTATACTTGTTTGGCAGAACGGCTGTTTCCGTCCGTCACGGAGACGCCGGAGCAGGTAGAGGCACGGTATCCGGCCCGCCGGCTGCCGGAGGGCGCAAAGGTCACGCGTATGGCACCCAGTCCGACTGGATTTATGCACCTGGGCAATCTGTTTGGCGCGCTCGTTGATGAGCGGCTGGCACATCAGTCGGGCGGTGTTTTTTACCTGCGCATTGAGGATACAGATAAAAAACGTGAGGTCGCAGGCGGTGTGGAGCTGATTCTGGAGACCTTCCGCAAATTTGGTCTGCCGTTTGACGAGGGCGCGACAGTCGATGGCGATAACGGCATCTATGGCCCGTACCGCCAGAGCCGCCGCGCAGCAATCTATCATGTTTTCGTTAAGGATTTGGTTCGGCGCGGCTATGCCTATCCGTGCTTCTGTACCGAGCAGGAGCTGGCAGACATGCGCGCGCAGCAGGAGGCCAACAAGGAAAATTTCGGCTATTATGGCAAATATGCAAAATATCGCGACTGTCCGCTGGAGGAGATCGAGCGTCGGCTGGACGCGGGCGAGAGTTATGTCATTCGGTTCCGTTCGCCCGGCAGCATTGCGGACAAAATCCGGCATACCGATTTGGTCAAGGGCAATCTGGAGCTGACGGAAAACGATCAGGATATTGTCCTGCTCAAATCCGATGGCATTCCGACCTATCATTTTGCACATGTTGTGGACGATCACCTGATGCATACGACGCATGTCGTGCGCGGCGAGGAATGGCTGGCAACGCTGCCGGTTCATTTGCAGCTGTTTGATGTGATGGGCTGGAAGCGTCCGAAGTATGTGCATACGGCGCAGCTGATGAAGATGGACGGCGGCTCCAAGCGCAAGCTGTCCAAGCGCAAGGATCCGGAGCTTGCACTATCCTATTATTATGAACAGGGCATTCCAGCGCCGGCGGTCATGGAATATCTAATGACGCTGCTTAATTCTAATTTTGAGGAATGGCGAAAGGCAAACCAAACGGCACCATTACAGGATTTCCCTTTCAGTACAAAAAAAATGAGTGTTTCCGGCTCGTTGTTTGATATGGAAAAGCTGCGCGATGTCAGCAAAAATGTCATCTCCCGTATGGATGCACAGCAGGTATATCACGAGGTCGCGGCATGGAGCGCAGACAATGACAAACCATTCCATGACCTGTTTGTGCGTGAGCCGGACAAAACCAAGGCATTTTTGTCAATCGGACGCGGCGGAAAGAAGCCGCGCAAGGATATCACCTTCTGGAGTGAAGTCAGGGCGTATATGGATTTTCTGTTCGACGAGCTGTTCCAGCCAGATTATTCCGGCATTCCGGACAGTGCAAAGGCAGATGCGGCGGCGATTCTGACGGAATATCAGGAGATTTATGATGCGGCGGATGAAATGCCGATATGGTTTGATAAAATCAAGGCGCTTGCTGCAAAGCATGGCTTTGCACCGGAAACCAAGCTGTATAAGCAAAATCCGGAGGCATATAAGGGCCCGGTCGGTGATGTTTCCATGGTTCTGCGCGTTGCCATCTGCGGACGCACCAACGCGCCCGATCTGTATTCTGTTATGCAGCTGATGGACAACGACACGATCAACCGCCGCCTGAAGGCCGCATGCGCCGCGCTGTAATGGCAAACAAATTGGAAAAGGGGAACTCAGATGGAATTTGCATCAAATTTTCTGCATGAAATTATTGATGAGGATATCAAAAATGGCTTGACCGAACGCATTCATACGCGCTTTCCGCCGGAGCCGAACGGTTATCTGCATATCGGCTCGGCCAAGGCCATTTATATCAACTGGTCAATTGCACAAAAATATCAGGGCTTGTTTAATTTGCGCTTTGACGATACCAACCCGGTGCGCGAGGATGACGAGTATGTACAGTCGATCCTACAGGATGTCGAATGGCTGACCGGCAGCAAGCCAAACGGCGGCATTTTCTATGGCTCGGATTATTTTGAAACGTGCTATGAATGCGCCGTGCAGCTCATCAAGGAGGGCAAGGCATATGTGTGCGACCTGAGTGCGGACGAAATGCGTGAATATCGCGGCACACTGACCGAGCCGGGCAGAAACAGCCCGTACCGCGACCGTTCGGTGGAGGAAAACCTGCGCCTGTTTGAGGAAATGCGCGCGGACAAGCACCCGGACGGCGCAAAGACGCTACGCGCGAAGATCGACATGTCCTCACCGAATATGAACATGCGCGATCCGGCGATCTATCGCATTGTGCATGCAACACACCACCGTATTGGCAATAAATGGTGTATCTATCCGCTGTATGATTTTGCGCATCCGATTCAGGACGCGATGGAGGGCATCACGCATTCTCTGTGTTCGATTGAATTTGAAAACCATCGTCCGCTCTATGAGTGGGTCGTGGACAACTGCGCACCCTGCCTGCCGTCTCATCCGAAGCAGCGTGAATTTGCCCGTCTCAACGTCACGCATACGGTCATGTCCAAGCGGTATCTGCGCGAGCTGGTCGAGACCGGCAAGGTAGACGGCTGGGATGACCCGCGCATGCCGACGCTGTGCGGCTTGCGTCGCCGCGGCTATACGCCGTCCGCGATTTTGGATTTCGTCACCCGTGCGGGCGTCGCCAAGACGGACAGCCTGGTGGACATCAAGCTGCTGGAATACTGCATCCGCAATGAGCTGAACGACACAGCGCTGCGCCGCATCGCTGTTACTGAGCCGATCAAGATGGTTATTACCAACTATCCGGCCGATCAGGAGGAGACCTTCCCGGTAGCCAATAATCCGCGCGATGAGAGCGCAGGCATGCGTGAGGTGCCGTTTACACGCGAGGTGTGGATTGAAAAGAGCGATTTTGCACTCGTTCCGCCTCCGAAGTTCCAGCGTCTCAAGCCGGGCGGCGAGGTTCGTCTGATGGGCGCGTATATCGTCAAATGCAACGAGGTCATTCAGGATGCGGACGGCAATGTCGTCGAGCTGTACTGCACGGCTGATCTGGAGTCGCGCAACAACAAACCAGTCGACGGACGCAAGGTGCGCGGCACCATCCATTGGGTGTCCGCAAAATACGCGATGGATGCGGAGCTTGCGCTGTATGAGGATTTGTTTACGCTGGAGAACACGGGCAGCGTGCCGGAGGGAACGAATTATTTGGATTATCTCAACCCGAATTCGCGCAAAATCCTGACGGGCTGTAAGCTGGAGCCGTCAATTGCGGACGTTCCGGCGTGTACACGCATGCAGTTTGTGCGTATGGGCTACTACATGCAGGACAGTAGGCCGACAGAAAACGGTGCGCTGCGCTTCAACCGCATCGTTTCGCTCAAGGACAGCTTTAAACCGGAAAAGAAATAATAATTGTATGATAAGACCGCAGAGCCGGATGCGCCCTGCGGTCTTTGCATTAAAATGATGTCACAATAGTGTTGCGGAGATGCAAATAAGGAGCGGCTCGTCTGTTCAATGTCACTAAGTTAAGAAAATCTGGGTCTCGCAGAAATGCGGGACCCAGTTATTTTGCAACTTTTCTCGAAATAATGGTTGACAAACAAGGTAAAATATGTGGCCTTTTTGCTAACTTCGGTTAGCAAAAAGGCCCTTGTAATTAGAGGTGTTCCCACCGAAAATTACAAGGAGGCCTAACCATGTCAAGTCAAATTCAAATTGTAAAAGAAAAGCTTTCCCAGGCAATCTCACAATTGTGTGAAGCTTCATGGATGTTTGTAAAAGATCCATCCCGTGATTTCACGAGGGAAAGAAAGCTTCCGCTTCGGGACGTTATATCGGTACTGCTGCGTATGGAGGGTGGAAGCTTGACCGGAGAATTGCTTCGGTATTTTGGATGCAGTCAGTACACTGCATCCAGTTCTGCTTTTATCCAGCAACGTCAAAAGCTCAACGAATTCGCTTTCCCTTCTCTTTTTGATTTGTTTGTCAAAACCACGGATAAAGACAGCCTCTATAAAGGCTATCGTCTGCTTGCTGTCGACGGCTCTGACATTCAAATACCTACAAACCAACAAGAAACAGACACTTATTTCCCCGGAACAAATGGGCAAGCACCCTATAGCTTACTGCATTTAGATGCCGTTTATGATCTGCTTCAGCACACCTATATCGATGCGGCTGTGTGTGGGCGACGGAATTGGAACGAAAAAGGGGTATTATGCAAGATGGTTGACCGTTCGTCTATTGGCAAAGCATTGATTATCGCTGACAGAGGATATGAAAGTTATAATCTCATGGCTCACATTCAGGAAAAAGGCTTGAAATTCCTGATTCGAATTAAAGATATTCATTCTTCCGGTATTGCCTCCGGATTGGAGTTGCCAGATGAGGATGAATTTGATTTATTTTGCCCGATTCAATTGACCAGACGAAAAAACGCAAAAACAAAATCATTGCTGGCTGATAAAAATCGCTACAAATGGATTTCAGCTACCACGCCTGGATTGCTCCATTTTCACGCAAAAAATGTGGAGAACATTACCCAGGAGATCTTTGCCAGACTTATCATGTACAATTTTTCTG
>CAZEMM010000028.1:0-24713 GCA_964513445.1 uncultured Butyricicoccus sp.
GCCTCGTTGGAGGTTTGTTTGACAGATGTGTTTGCAGTGTGTGGGAGAATATGGTAGAATGAGAACTGTGCATTTTGGCGGGCAACCGCACGCCGGATTTGATCATAGAGAACAGGAGAGCTATCATGGGACATATCTATTTTGCAAGACACGGACAGACGGTCTGGAATGTGGAAAATAAGATCTGCGGCGCAACAGATATCGCGTTGACGCAGCTGGGGCATGCGCAGGCAGAGCGGCTGGGACGGGAGATTTTACGCGAGGGCCTTGCCATCGATGAAATACTGTATTCTCCGCTGATGCGTGCGGCGGATACGGCAAAGCATGTCTCGGACATCACTGGCATTCCGGCGCGCATGGAGCCGCGGCTGATCGAGCAGAATTTCGGGCGTTATGAGTCTACCCCGCGCGACGGCGCGGAATTTCGCGCGGCAAAGCAAAACTTTGTCAGCCGGTATGACGGCGGCGAATCCATGCTACAGCTTTGTCAGCGCATTTATAATCTGATGGATGATCTCAAGCGGGAAGCTGACAGGACGACGTATCTATTGGTTGCGCACAACGGCATTTCGCGTGCCATCCAGTCGTATTTTTTTGACATGACAAATGAGGAATTTGCGTCGTTTGGCATCAAAAACTGCGAAATTCTGCGGTATGATTTTGACTGAGGAGGAGCGGGGCAGATGGAAAGACAACCGATTTCACTTCGGCAATCGCTTATTTTATTGTTAACAGCCGCCATTTGGGGCGCCGCATTTGTGGCACAGCGCGTTGGCATGGATTATATAGGTGTGTTTACCTTTAACGGTGTACGTTCGATCATAGGAGGTTTTGTTTTACTGCCCTATATAGCGTTGACGGGGTGCGGGACACGACGAACAGCCCCTTCCGCTTCCCGTGCGCAGCGGCGGACGCTGCTGCTTGGCGGCGTGCTGTGCGGTATTTTTTTATGCCTTGCGAGCGCGTTTCAGCAGATCGGTATTTTATATACCAGTTCTGTCGGCAAAGCGGGATTTATCACGGCTTGCTATATCATTCTTGTGCCGATTTTTCAGCTGATTGGCGGAGCGGTACGGCGGGCATTGGGGCAGGACGGCAGACAGCGGGCAAATCCGTTGCTCTGGCTGGCGGTCGTCATTTCCGTTATTGGACTGTATTTACTGTGCGTCAATGAGGGCTTCTCGATTGAACGCGCGGATGTTCTGGTATTCGGCTGCGCGGTGCTTTTTTCGTTTCACATTTTGGTCATTGATTATTTTTCGCCAAAAACCGACGGCGTTAAAATGTCTTGCATCCAGTTTTTTGTGTGCGGCGCGCTGTCTCTCATTCCGGCGTTTCTGTTTGAGCATCCCACTGCGACGTCCATTATCGCTGCATGGCAGCCGGTTCTGTATGCCGGCGTACTATCCTCCGGTGTGGGCTATACGCTTCAGATTATCGGGCAGAAAAATATGAATCCAACGGTTGCCTCACTTATCTTGAGCTTGGAGTCATGCTTTTCCGTTTTGGCCGGCTGGATTATCCTGCATCAGCAGCTGGGAGCGCGGGAGATCGCGGGGTGCATCCTGATGTTTGCCGCCATTGTGCTGGCTCAGATTTCTGCAAAAAAAACTGCGACATGCGTGAACGGAAATTGACAACATCGGCACAATCCGGTACAATAATGTGGGAGGGCTTGGATGCATGTTCTGATCCGGACCTCCTTCATATTTGTCAAAGGAGAGAACGATATGTATGCAACCTTCTGGGCGCTTGTCCCGCCGATTATCGCCATTGCGTTGGCATTGATGACAAAAGAGGTCTACAGTTCGCTGTTGCTCGGCATCCTGTTCGGCGGACTGCTCTATTCTGGCTTTAATCTGGAAGGCATGATGAATCATGTCATTCAGGAGGGATTCATTTCTGTGCTGTCTGATCCATGGAATGTCGGCATCCTGATTTTCCTAGTCATTCTGGGCGCTATGGTCAGCCTGATGAACCGTGCAGGCGGCTCGGCCGCCTTTGGTCAATGGGCGCAGGAACACATTAAAACGCGCGTCGGCGCACAGCTTGTGACCATTGTATTAGGCGTGCTGATTTTCATTGATGATTATTTCAACTGTCTTACGGTGGGCAGTGTCATGCGTCCCGTCACGGACAAGCATCATATCTCCCGCGTGAAGCTGGCGTATCTGATTGACGCGACTGCAGCGCCGGTGTGCATCATCGCACCGATCTCCTCATGGGCGGCGGCAGTTACCGGCTTTGTAGACGGGGCGGACGGCCTGAGCCTGTTCGTCAGCGCCATTCCCTATAATTATTATGCGCTGCTGACGCTGGTCTTTATGGTCGGTATCGTCGTGCTCAAAATTGATTTCGGTTCGATGGCGGTGCACGAGCGCAATGCGATTGAGAACAATGATTTGTTTACCACCGGCTCCGGCGTAGAGAATGGAGACGATGAGAAGGCCATCGGATCAGGGAAAATTATTGACCTTGTACTTCCGATTTGCGTGTTGATTTTGGCATGTATTATCGGTATGATCTATACAGGCGGCTTTTTCAGCGGCACAGGCTTTATTGATTCGTTCGCGGGAAGCGATGCCTCAGTCGGTCTGGTCATTGGCTCGTCGGTCGCGATTCTCTTAACGCTGGTGTTTTATCTCTCACGCCGTGTACTTTCATTCCACGATTGTATGCGTTGCCTGCCGGACGGCTTTAAGGCAATGGTTCCGGCTATCTTAATCCTGACCTTTGCATGGACGTTAAAGGCGATGACCGACAGCCTTGGCGCGGCGGAATATGTCGCGACAATGGTTGATCTGCATTTCCGCAGTCTGACGGTATTCCTCCCGGCAATGATCTTTGTTATCGCGGCGTTTTTGGCGTTTGCCACCGGCACCTCCTGGGGAACCTTCGGTATTCTCATCCCGATCGTTGTTGATGTGTTCCAACAGACGGATTATACCATGATGATTATCGCCATTTCTGCATGCATGGCAGGCGCGGTATGCGGCGATCATTGCTCACCCATTTCGGACACGACGATTATGGCGTCTGCAGGCGCACAGTGTGAGCATGTCGACCATGTTTCCACGCAGCTTCCATACGCGATTGTCGTGGCGTGTATTTCGTTTATTACTTATATTGCGGCGGGCTTTATCCGCAATGCGGTTGTTAGCTTGATCGTTGGCCTGTGTATTACGGCGGTTGTACTTGCTGTGCTGAAATTTGCAGGGAACACGACGAAGCAAAAAAATCCGACTCCATAATTCATATTACGCACATGAGCGCTTACACCGATTAATGCTCATGTGCGTTTTTTTGTGTTCTATGTTAATCGCTTGGAAAGAACAAAGTAAAAACGAGAAAAATGTGGAGAGAGATGAACATCAATCTCCGCATTTTTGCTCTGAAAGATAAGGAGAATGCAATTGCGAAAACGGATAGGGTTGAGGGAAACCGAAGGCATTACGTAAAGCCGTTGAACAGGGATAAGTAAGAAAAGACGGGACATTGTTGCATCTGCAATGCTGACCCGGGAGAATGGTCACGGTAAACTTGCATTTTTTCCGATTTTGTATTACCATAGAGAAGAATGATTCGGAATGACGCAGTTGTTGTCATTCGTAAGGAGGAAAGATTTTGGCTAAGATTATTTTGACCGGTGACCGTCCGACGGGCAGACTGCATTTGGGCCACTATGTCGGTTCACTCAAGCGTCGCGTTGAGCTGCAAAATTCCGGCGAATATGATAAAATATACATCATGATCGCGGACGCGCAGGCATTGACGGACAACGCGGACAATCCGGAGAAGGTGCGTCAGAATATCATTGAGGTGGCGCTTGATTATATGTCCTGCGGGCTGGATCCAGCAAAATCGACGCTGTTTGTGCAGTCTCAGGTGCCGCAGCTGTGTGAGCTGACAACCTATTATATGAATCTTGTCACCGTTTCGCGCCTGCAGCGAAATCCGACCGTCAAATCAGAGATTCAGCAGCGCAATTTTGAGGCGAGCATTCCGGTTGGGTTTTTTACCTATCCGATCAGCCAAGCATCCGATATCACGGCGTTCCGCGCCACCACCGTTCCGACGGGCGAGGATCAGATGCCGATGCTGGAGCAGACGCGCGAGATTGTGCATAAGTTTAACAGCGTCTATGGTGAGACGCTGACCATGCCGCAGATTTTGCTGCCGGAAAACGAAGTCTGCATGCGTTTGCCGGGCATTGACGGCAAAGCCAAGATGAGCAAATCGCTGGGCAATTGCATTTATCTGTCGGACGAGCCGGAGGATGTGCGCAAAAAGGTTATGAGCATGTATACTGATCCGAATCATATCCGTATGCAGGATCCGGGCAATCTGGAGGGCAATACGGTCTTTACCTATCTGGACGCGTTTTGCAAACCGGAGCACTTTGCGCGGTATCTGCCGGATTATGCCGATCTGGATGCGCTTAAGGCGCATTATCAGCGCGGTGGTTTGGGTGATGTCAAGGTCAAAAAATTCCTCAACAGCGTATTGCAGGAAGAGCTGGAGCCGATTCGCACACGCCGTAAGCAATTGCAAAAGAATATCCCGGCCATCTATCAAGTGCTCAAAGAGGGCAGCGCGGTTGCGCGTGCCGCCGCAGAGGAAACGCTGCATGATGTGCGCGACGCAATGAAGATTAATTATTTTGACGATTTGGAGCTAATCGAGAGCCAGTCGAAAAATTATGCGGAATAAATACCAGAGCGACGTTCATGGGGCATGATGGACGTCGCTATTTGGTCGCTATTTTTCTGGCAAAATTGCTCCCGTCAATTATGCGGTGTTGCCTTAGCATAACATAGCTGATTCAGGAATATGGAAGGACTTTTAAGCGAGATATGAAATATGAGTTTTGTTGCCCAACATTATTCGGCTTAGAGGGCATTGTCGGAGACGAGTTACGGCACAGCGGCAAGCTGGAGGACGTCCGCGTGGAAAACGGCAGAGTATTTTTCTCTGGCGACGAGCACACGCTGGTATGGGCGAATTTATGGCTGCGCTGTGCGGAGCGCGTGCTCATCAAAATCGGTGAATTTCCTGCCCGCAGCTTTACCGAGCTGTTTGACGGCGTCTATGAGATGCCATGGTTGGATTATATTGAGCCAAACTGTGCATTTCCGGTCAAGGGCTATGCGCTCTCGTCCCAGCTGCATAGTATTCCGGATTGTCAGAGCATTGTCAAAAAGGCAATCGTCAAAAGTCTGTCGGAATCATATGGCATCAGTTGGTTTGCGGAAACTGGACCGCGCTGTCAGGTACAGTTTTCCATTATGAATGATGTGGCGACGTTGTATCTGGACACCTCAGGTGCGGGCTTACACAAGCGCGGCTATCGCGCCAACGCCAATGAAGCGCCGTTGCGTGAGACGCTAGCCGCAGCTATGGTACAGCTCTCTCGCTATCGCGGACGCGGCGCGCTGCTGGATCCGTTCTGCGGCTCCGGCACGATTGCGATTGAGGCGGCGATGATCGCTATGAATCGCGCACCCGGCCTGATGCGCTCGTTTGACGCGGAAAAATGGCCGCTCATCCCGGCGAAGTGCTGGCAGCAGGGCAGGGAGCGTGCGTTGGACAGCATATATCATGAGCGGGTCTATGATATCACCGGCAGCGATATTGATCCCGCTTGTGTGCAGCTGGCGCAGGAAAACGCGCGCAAGGCCGGCGTGGCGCATACCGTCACGATCCGTGAAGCGGATGCCTGCAAGCTGCATCTGGCACAGCAGCAGGGTACACTCATCTGCAATCCGCCCTATGGAGAACGCATGCTTGATATTCAATCCGCGCGTAAGCTGCTGCGCAGTTTTGGCACAGCTGCATCTCGTTCGCCAATGCGGCAGTATATTATCAGCTCTGATGATAAATTCGAGGAGTTTTTTGGAATGAAAGCGGATAAAAAACGCAAACTGTACAATGGGATGATTCGATGCAATCTGTTTATGTATTTTCAGCCGCCGGAAGAACGGAAAAAATTCCACACGCATGCTAAAGTGAATTCCCGTGCGAAAAAAGTGACAAAAAACCGCATAAATCAGCAAAATAGACGGACTGAACCCCATTCATAAATTATTTACAAAATAATTAGCCAATTTGGAAAAAAACTCTTGAATAATTGAGGCAAATGATATAATATAATATCTGTTAGCACTCGAAGGTTTTGAGTGCTAAACTTAAGATCATGCATTTGTAAATTTTATCACATTTAGGAGGATTTATATTATGAAACTCAAGCCTTTATCTGACCGCGTTGTCATTAAGATGACGGAAGCTGAAGAAAAGACCGAGTTCGGTCTGCTGCTGAGCAGCTCGGCAAAGGAAAAGCCGCAGGTTGCGGAGGTTGTTGCTGTCGGTCCCGGCGGCGTAGTAGACGGTAAGGAAGTCGTCATGCAGGTTTCAGCCGGTGATAAGGTTATCATCAGCAAGTACTCTGGCACAGAGGTCAAGGTTGACGGTGAGGAACTGATCATCGTTCGCCAGGGCGACATTTTGGCAGTTGTTGAATAAGTAAAATAAGCAAAATTTCCATCATATTAGGAGGCTATTAATTATGGCAAAGCAGATTCTTTTCGGCGAGGAAGCGCGCCGTGCGCTCGGTCGAGGCGTAGACCAATTGGCTGATACCGTAAAGGTTACGCTGGGTCCGAAGGGCCGGAACGTTGTACTGGACAAGAAGTATGGCTCCCCGCTTATCACCAACGATGGCGTTACCATTGCGAAGGATATTGAGCTGGAGGATCCGTTTGAAAACATGGGTGCACAGCTGGTCAAGGAGGTTGCGACCAAAACCAACGATCTGGCAGGCGACGGCACCACTACCGCCACTGTTCTGGCGCAGGCAATTGTCCGTGAGGGCATGAAGAATGTTGCGGCAGGCGCGAATCCGATGATTATGCGCAAGGGTATTGCAAAGGGCGTTGAGATTGCGGTCAAGACGATTCAGACAAATTCTGAAAAGATCAAGGGCTCGAAGGATGTAGCGCGCGTTGCTGCGATCTCATCCAGCGATGATACCATTGGCGATCTGATTGCTGAGGCGATGGAGAAGGTTTCTTCGGACGGCGTAATCACCGTTGAGGAATCCAAGACCGCTGAGACCTATTCTGAGATTGTAGAGGGCATGCAGTTTGACCGTGGCTACATCACGCCGTACATGGTTACTGATACCGATAAGATGGAAGCGGTTCTGGACGATGCGGTTATCCTGATTACCGACAAGAAGATTTCCAACATTCAGGAGCTGCTGCCGCTTCTGGAGCAGATTGTCAAGGCTGGCAAAAAGCTGCTCATTATTGCAGAGGATCTTGAGGGCGAGGCGCTGTCCACACTGCTGCTGAACAAGCTGCGCGGCACGTTCACCTGTGTTGCGGTTAAGGCACCGGGCTTTGGCGATCGCCGCAAGGAAATGCTGAAGGATATCGCCGTACTGACCGGCGGCGAGGTTATCTCTGAGGAAATCGGTCTGGAGCTGAAGGATGCGACGCTGGCAATGCTTGGCCGCGCACGTCAGGTCAAGGTCAACAAGGAGGGTACCGTCATTGTTGACGGCGCGGGTTCCTCTGAGGAGATTGCGGCGCGCGTTGCAAATATCCGTCACGCAATTGAGAACACCACCTCTGATTTCGACCGTGAGAAGCTGCAGGAGAGGCTGGCAAAGCTGGCTGGCGGCGTAGCTGTCATCAAGGTTGGCGCGGCTACCGAGACCGAAATGAAGGAAAAGAAGCTGCGTGTTGAGGACGCGCTTAATGCGACCCGTGCAGCAGTTGAGGAAGGTATTGTCGCAGGCGGCGGCGTTGCTTATATCAATGCAATTGCAGATGTTGCGGCAGCGGCCGAGGCGGCAGTCGGTGATGAAAAGACCGGTGTCAACATCGTTGTGAAAGCGCTGCAGGAGCCGATTCGTCAAATCGCAGCAAATGCTGGCATCGACGGCGCGGTTGTGCTTGAGAAGATTCGTGAATCCGGTAAGAACGGCTACGGCTTTGACGCCTATACGGAGACCTACTGCGATATGCTTGATTCCGGCATTGTAGACCCGACAAAGGTTACCCGTTCTGCACTGCAGAATGCGGCTTCCGTTGCGGCAACCGTGCTGACTACCGAATCCATCGTAACCGACATCAAGGAGCCGACTCCGCCGGCTCCGGCAATGCCGGACGCGGGTGGAATGTACTAATTCATTTTCCGCAAAAGCTGAGCAGGAGGAGATGGATAGCCCCGTCGCTTTACACCACCGCTTGTATCGCTTGATACACGTTGGATCAATCCTATAGAAGCAGAGGCTCGTAGCAGTTCTGGATTTCAAAGCATCCGGCTGTTACGAGCCTTTTGGTTGCCATTATGTGCGTGAAAAACTGCTTCTCCGGCAACCGCTTTCTGGCAAGTGGCTCACATCAATTGACATCGCCCAGAATATACGAAAAAATTATTATATGCTCTTGACAATGATTTCTCATTTATGCTACCATAAATGAGGTCTTTGCGGATATGGCGGAATTGGCAGACGCGCTAGATTTAGGTTCTAGTGTCTTCGACGTGCAGGTTCAAGTCCTGTTATCCGCACCAAAGCAAAACCCTGATTTTGTGATGAAGTCAGGGTTTTTATGTATTTTGTTCTCGTAAAAAGCTCTAAATTATAGAACTTTGATGTTGTATCATTTTAGTTGACGCCTTATATGCAAGCATTTGATGTAGAATCAGGGAAAGTAACGAGGCGGCGACGATGTGAAAATTTGCGGATGGTATGCTTTTTCAAAAAATGATATAATGCGTACAAGAACAGGAGGGACGTACGTGCATATTGGAATTTCCACAGCTTCCTTTTATCCGACACTGCTTGAAACGGGTATTTCGTATGCTGCCGCGCTCGGCTTTCATGATGTCGAGCTGTTTATCAATGCGGAGAGTGAATATCGCGCGCCGTTTCGCGCGCAGCTCAAACGACAGCTTGCGGATTGCGGTATACATGTGGTGTCGGTGCATCCCTATACCTCTGCAACAGAAGGACATCTGCTGTTTTCCGATTATCCGCGTCGTACCTGTGATGCGCTTGATCAATATGAACGCTATTTCGAGGCGGCTGGGGATTTGGGCGCGCGTTATTTCACCTTTCATGGCGAATCGCTGCGCGCAAGAGGACTGCCTCCATCCCGTTCGGCAGAGCGCCGGTTTGAAACGTATCATGCGCTATGCGAGAGGGCGTCACGCTACGGCGTGACCTTTACGCAGGAAAATGTATCGTGGTGTCGTTCCGGCGATTTGGATTTTTTACGCGAACTGTATACCAACATCCCAGAACTGCGCTTTACACTGGATATCAAACAGGCGCATCGTGCGAGCCATGATTGGCAGGATTACGTCGAAACGATCGGAGACCGCATTGTCAATCTGCATCTAAGCGACTATGATGCAGATACCGACTATTTGCTGCCTGGCAGGGGGACGGTGGACTTTGCGGCGCTGTTTGCGGCGCTGCGGCAACATGGCTATGCAGGGGATGCGTTGGTTGAGGTGTATCGAACGGATTATACCGCACTGGAACAGCTGTCAGATTGCTGTCAATATTTGCAGCGGCAGCTGGAACAGGCAATAAGGGAAGGAGCATGCGAGCAATGAAATGTCCATACTGCAAATATACGGAGAGCAAGGTCATTGATTCCCGCCCAACGGTCGATGGAGAGAGCATCCGCCGCCGCAGAACCTGCTTGGGCTGTGGAAAACGCTTCACGACCTATGAAGTGATCGAATCCAATTCCTTTGTAGTCGTCAAAAAGGACGGCTCCCGCCAGCAGTTTGACCGGGAAAAGCTCATGCGTGGCATATTAAAGGCATGCGAAAAGCGCCCGGTCACCAAGGCGCAGATGGATACGTTGATTGGTGATATTGAGCGCAAGCTGTACAGCCGGTTGGAAAATGAGGTGTCGTCCGAAACAATCGGCGAAATGGTTCTGGAACAGCTGGTAAATGTGGATGAAGTCGCATATATCCGTTTTGCGTCGGTCTATCGCGATTTTCAGGATGTACAGTCGTTCACAGAGGAGCTGCTGCGTCTCAAGCAGGCGCATCAGGAATAAAGAAGAAGCCGGTGCAGTATGCGTGTCATATGGCATCGGCTTTATGTATATTTGTCGGACAGAGGGAATACAATGCATGAGATCAGAGCGAAGGGAATCCTTTCCGCGCAAAATGGCATGAACATCTATCGGGGATGTACGCATGGCTGCATATACTGTGACGCCAGAAGCGCGTGCTATCAGATGAATCATGCCTTTGAGGATATCGCTGTTAAAATCAATGCGCCGGAGCTGCTGGAGCAAGCGCTTCGCAAAAAACGAAAGAAATGCATGATCGGCACGGGAGCAATGAGCGACCCGTATGTGCACGCGGAAAGAGATCTGCGGCTGACGAGAAAATGCTTGGAGATCATTGACCGGTATGGCTTTGGCATTGCTATCCAGACGAAGTCTGACCTTATTCTGCGCGATTTGGATTTGCTCCGCAGCATCAACCGTAAGACGAAGTGCGTCGTACAGATGACGCTGACAACCTGCGATGAGCAGCTTTGCCGCATCGTAGAACCGCATGTCTGCACAACAGCCAGGCGGATTGATGTGCTGCGTATCCTGCATGAAGCGGGCATTCCGACGATTGTCTGGATGACGCCAATCCTACCGTTTATTAATGACACGGAGGAGAACATCATGGGACTTTTGCAGGCATGTCAGCAGGCAGGTGTGTACGGTGTTTTGACGTTCGGCATCGGTCTGACGCTGCGAGATGGTGACCGTCAATATTTCTATCAAAAGCTGGACGAGCATTTCCCGGGTATGAAGCGACGATACATCCAAACCTATGGGAATGCGTATGAGCTGTCTGTACCGGAGCATATCAGCCTGATGCAGCTCGTGAGGCGGGAATGTGAAAAGGCCGGGATGGAATGGCGTACAGATCAGATGTTTGCTTATCTGCATCAGTTTGAGGATAAGCAGGCCGGCGAGCAGCTGTCTCTGTTTGATTTTTGAAAGCGCAGCCGCAGCGGAGATATTTTCTGTAAACGATGATAGGGAACAGGCGATTGCAGTAGGGCATTCTGCCGGAATGAATCGTCTATCCTGCGGAATTTCTGGTACAATAGAAGTACAAAACGAAAAAAATAACGTATTTGCAGGATGAGATTTTTCCATCCTGCATTTTCTTTTGCGCGCCAATATTGTATGATATATAATAGAGGGAAGAGCAATGCAAAACGATATTTGCGCGGAAAGGAGCAACAGATATGGCTGCTTTTGAGAAGATATTATCCGGCATTCCGGGAATGGATCATGCGCTCAATCACATTCGTCTGGGAGACAATGTGGTATGGCAGGTATCCACGCTGGAGGAGTTTTCCTATTTTGTCGACCCCTATGTCAAGCAGGCGATAAAGGACAAGCGAAATTTGATATACATTCGCTTTGCGTCTCATCCGCCGCTTGTGGAGGAGCAGGAGGGCGTGCGCGTCATCCGGGTAGAGCTGTCCCATCGGTTTGAGACCTTCACGATGAACATTCATCACATCGTAGAGCAGGAGGGGCAGGATGCGTTCTATGTGTTTGACTGCCTGTCAGAGCTGCAAATGGCTTGGGCGACTGATCTGATGATGGGAAACTTTTTCCGCGTCACCTGCCCGTTTTTATTCCAATTGGACACGGTTGCGTTTTTTCCGGTGATCCGCGGGCGGCATTCCAATGAAGCGATTGCAAAAATACGTGACACAACGCAGCTTCTGCTGGATGTATATAGCCAAAATGATACGGTCTATGTACATCCGTTAAAGGTATGGAATCGGTATACGCCGACGATGTTTTTGCCGCATGTCTTTTATCCCGCGACAGGAGAATACCATGAGATAAAGGACGGCGTTGAGGTCGGACAATATTACGCGCTGGTTAACGATCTGCAAATGCTTGAGGCAGACACACAGATTGACAGCTGGGATCGGTTTTTCCACAACGCGAAGCTGCAGCAGGAGGCGGGAGTGCTGCCGGACGAATCGCTCAGCTTTATGTGCAGTATTATGATGACGCGGGATGAACGTCTGCGTCAGCTGGTCAAGAAGTATTTTGGCGCAAAGGATTATTTCTTTGTGCGCAACCGTATGATCGGCACCGGCATGATTGGGGGCAAGGCGTGTGGTATGCTGCTGGCACGCAAAATTGCCGAGCATAAAATGCCGGACTATCAACAGTATATGGAGCCGCACGATTCCTACTTTATCGGCTCGGATGTATTTTATACGTTTCTGGTGGACAACGGCTGTTGGGATCTGCGCATCCGGCAACGTAGTCCGGAGGAATATTTCTCTGTTGCGCCGCAGCTGCAAAAGGAGATCGAACGCGGCGAATTTCCAAGCGCAATTCGGGAACAGTTCCGCAAGCTGCTGGATTATTTCGGACGCAGCCCGATCATCGTGCGCTCGAGCAGCATTTTGGAGGACGGCTTTGGCAACGCCTTTGCGGGGAAATATGAATCGGTGTTCTGCGTCAACGGCGGCTCGCCGGAAGAACGCCTGCAGGCGTTTGAGGATGCCGTCAGACGGGTCTATATGAGCACGATGGATCAATCTGCATTGGAATACCGATACCAGCGCAATCTGCAAAATCGTGATGAGCAAATGGCGATTCTGGTACAGCGCGTTTCCGGCTCATACTTTGGGCCGTATTTCATGCCGGATGCCGCGGGCGTCGGCTTTTCCTACAGCGCGTATCGCTTTATGCGCGATATGGATCCGGCAAAGGGAATGCTGCGCCTGGTTGCCGGCCTTGGCACAAAGGCGGTAGACCGCACCCAGGGCGATTATCCCAGCTTGATTTCATTGGACAAACCAAAGGCTTACGCCAGACCGAGCGTCGCGGAACGCCATCGCTATTCCCAGCGCAAGCTGGATACCATTGATACGGAAAATAATGTGATGCAGGAACTACGTCTGGAGCAGATGTTGGAGTATCTCCCGCAGACTCACAAAAATATGGTGCTGGAGCATGATACTGAGGCGGAATCCAGCCTGCGGGCACGCGGCATCTATCGTGACAGCTATTTTATCTCCTGCCGCGGCTTAGCGAACAATACGCTGTTTATCAGCATGATGAAGCAGCTGCTGCATGTGCTGCAGGTCAGCTACGGTAAACCGGTCGATATCGAATATACGGTCAATCTCGGAAAGGACGGCAGCTTTGTTGTCAACCTGCTGCAATGCAGACCGCTTCAGGTGTGCACGGAAGACACGCGGGTACGGCTGCCGGAGGTGCAGGAGGAACAAAAACTCCTTCATATTCGCCATAGCTGCATGGGAAATCCGCGTGAGGTGTCTGTTGACGCTATCGTGATGGTTGATCCGTTCAGCTACTACAGCCTGCCCTATAACCAGAAATCTAATGTCGCGCGCACCATTGGTGCGCTCAACGCCTATTTTAAGGCGCAGAAAAAGAATATGGTGCTCATTGTGCCGGGGCGCATCGGCACATCATCGCCTGAGCTTGGCGTGCCCGTCACCTTTGCGGACATCAGCTCCTGTGAGGCTATCTTTGAGGTGTCATATAGCGAGGTCGGCTATACGCCGGAGCTGTCGTTTGGCAGTCATATGTTTCAGGATCTTGTAGAAGCAGAGATTTTTTACGGTGCCGTATTAGAGGACGCGAGCCGCATTGCGTACCATCCCGAGCTGTTGCGCAGCATGGAAAATCATTTTACAACGCTCTGTCCGGACGCGCCGCAGGAGGATAACAACCTGATTCATGTCAGCTTGTTTGAAACAGGCGAGGTCGCGCTGTGTTATGATATGATTCAGGAAGAGGCAATGCTGTATTTTACGAAAAAGACGTAAGCCCTGTACAGGGTTTGCTTCAAGAAAATTGCTAAAAACGAAAAATTGTGTTGACATTTCCTGCAATGCCTGATATAATAATCATCGTTGCAGGAAACGGACACTTAGCTCAGTTGGTAGAGCATCCGCTTGACGTGCGGAAGGTCAGCGGTTCGAGACCGTTAGTGTCCACCACAATAAGGAAGCCTCGGATTGTTTTACAGTTCGAGGCTTTTGTGTTATTTAAAAAGGAGTCCCAACATGCGGGTGAGTATAAGCATTATACTATTGAAACAGCACGAATAATATCAGTTTTTCGCACCATATGCTGCAAAATTGCAGAAGGAGCAAAGAACGCAGAGCCATTTTCCGGCTCTGCGATCCAGACTATATATCGAGATAATGCGAAATCAATTCCTGCATCAGCTCATCACGGTCGATTTTGCGAATCAGACTGCGTGCATTGTTGTAATTTGTGATGTATGTCGGATCCTCAGAAAGAAGATAGCCGACAATTTGATTGATTGGATTGTAGCCCTTCTCCTTGAGGGCATCATACACTGTCTGAAGCACACGCTTCATTTCTTTATCGCTTTCTTCTTTCATGTTGAATCGTCTGGTTCCATCAAGCATCCTTGAGCCCTCCCTTCATTGCACTTCCATCATAATACAGAAATGCCAATTTGTAAAGGGTTTTACTGTCGAAGTTTTGTAAAATAGAGGCTCAATTACAAATCATATAAGATTTTGGGTAATTCCGTACAAAAGGATACAAGAGAATCCAAACGGTATATCAAATACAAAGCGGTGCTGCATGCAACCATAGGTTTGCAATTTTTTTGCAATCGGAAAATTCAATCCAAAAATCTGCAATTATGTACAAGAACAAAGATGCATAAGCTGATATGCTAATAACAGCGTTAAAGCAGAAGGAACGCAGATATAGGCAGAAAGGATTGAGTTATATTATGAGCGAGACATTAAACGAGATTAGCAGCTGGCTGCAGAAGGGCCGCGCACCGAAGGTAAAGACATTTGTACAGCAGGCGTTGGATGAGGGCATTCCGGCAGCTGAGATTTTGCAGGACGGCCTTCTGGCCGGTATGAACATTATCGGCGAAAAGTTCAAGAATAACGAGGTATTTGTACCGGAGGTTCTGGTCGCTGCGCGTGCGATGAACCGTGGCGTTGAGGTCCTGCGCCCGTATCTGGTTGCAGATGGCGTTGAGGACAAGGGCGTTGCGATCCTTGGCACGGTAAAGGGAGACATGCATGATATCGGCAAAAATCTCGTTCGCATGATGCTGGAGGGCAAGGGCCTGAAGGTCATAGATCTGGGCGTTGACGTGCCGGTTGAGAAGTTTATTGACGCAGCGCGTGAGAACGATGCGCAGATCATCTGCTGCTCCGCTTTGCTGACCACCACTATGGCTGAGATGCGCAATGTTGTCGAAGCGGTTGAGGCATCTGAGTTGAAGGGCAAGGTTAAGGTCATGATCGGCGGCGCACCAATCACGCAGTCTTATTGCGATCAGATTGGCGCAGATTATTATACGCCGGATGCAGCCTCTGCAGCGGATGTCGCACTGGGTATCTGCGAGGGTACGATTTGCTGATCGGCTGATCGGGCGTATATGCCATGATTTGCTGATGGATACAGAAAACCTGCCGCCGGCAGGTTTTCTGTGCGCTTTGGCAAAAAAACCGTAAATATTGTCAGGATAACCTCACACAAATGCGTGCATTTGGGTGACAGCCGTCCTCTTGTTAAGCGATCTGGCCCTCATCCCAGCGCCACATCCAGTACCAGCATCATCGTAAATCCAAGGCTGAAGCAAAGGGTACCTAAGTTGGAATGTTTCCCCTGAGACATTTCTGGAATCAACTCTTCCACTACCACATAAATCATTGCTCCTGCGGCAAAGCTCAATAAATACGGCAATGCCGGAATGACCCAGTGAGCCGCCCAGATGGTGAGCAGCGCCGACAACGGTTCCACGACGCCGGACAGTATTCCCAAAAGAAATGCTTTCCCCTTTTGCATACCTTCCGCCCGCAGAGGCATGGAGATGATGGCACCCTCCGGAAAATTCTGCAGGGCAATTCCCAGCGCCAGAGCTATCGCGCCTGCCAGCGTGATTGTTTCATTTTCGGAAAGCCACCCGGCATAGACGACACCTACCGCCATGCCCTCAGGAATATTGTGCATCGTCACCGCCAGCACCAGCATCGTCGTTCGTTTTAGATTTGACTTTGCACCCTCCGGCTCACAATTGCCCTGATGCAAATGGGGAACGGTCTTATCCAACAGCAGAAGGAACAAAATCCCAAGCCAGAATCCCGCTGCTGCGGGGACAAATGACCATGTACCCATTCCGACAGACTGCTCCATAGCAGGGATCAGCAGACTCCAGACGGAGGCGGCGACCATCACGCCGGCCGCAAAGCCGGTCAGACCCCGCTGCACCATTGGATTCAGGCCTTTTTTCATAAACAGGACGCATGTTGCACCCAGGGTTGTACCCAAAAACGGCAACAGTACACCCTCTAAAACTGCAAATGACATAACCCTCGCACCTTATTTCCGAAAGCCGAACAGCCCTTTCTTTTCATAGTTCTCGCTTTTCACAGACAGCACCTTGTACCCGGTAGGTTCAATGGCGGCGCGGAGTTGTTCTTCGGGAATTTCCGTTTCCTTCAGGATCACTGTCTCTCCCTTGCTATGGGAGGATGTGACTTTTTTCACAGCAAAGGCGCGGCGCACCGCGTCATTGATATGACTCTCGCACATACCGCACATCATTCCATCGATTTCCAGTGTGATTTTCAGCATTTTTCTTCCTCCTTAATAATTTTTCCTCGGAACAAATTAGCAAATGCTAATTATTATCCCTGAAAAATGCCGCTTTGCTGGCGCGGCTCTTTAATGGCATCAATGAACTGCTCGGACGGCAACGCTTTCTGGGAAACCGCTCCTGCTGAGCGGTGCAGTGTTGTGCTGTATTTCTTTCGGGAGCAGACGCTGACAAGCGCCCGCGAACTTACATATATCCCGCAAGACGGCAATACCGACTGACAGAAGCGAACAAACCCCTTAAGCTGTTCGCTGTCTCCTGTTCGGAAAACGCTTTTGCCATCGCCATCATAACCGTTTGACCAGTTATCAATTTAGTCATATTGTATCAAACGGCCGTCCTGCTGTCAATACGTCCCATTTCCGTATTCGGGTTCCGTTTATTGTGTTCTTGCGCCGATTTGGAAGCAATCAAGCAAGAATGATTACTTTTTTGAAGTTTTTGGTATTGAGTGGAAAGCAATGTCAAATCATTTGTGCAAAAATGCCTTTGACAAATCCCCTAAAAGTGTTAAAATATAATCAAACGTGTAGCGTAACTGCGTAAATCCAGTTGCTGTTACACGTTTATTTTTAGAACAGGAGAACAATATCATGAAGAGAATCAAAGCGGCATGCATTTGTCAGACCCTTCACTTTATGCTGAAAGAGGATGTGGCGCATGACGATGCGGTTAAGCGAGTAGAGGAAGAGGTGGAGCATTACAAGCAGGGTCTAGCGCGCAATCATACCCAGTACAAGCTTGTAGAGGAAACCGCTCAGCCTGACGGGTCGGTTATTCTCAAAATCATCAAGCAATACAATAGCAGTCCGGTAGGCGACTATTTGGACTAAGGCGTATCAGGAAATCATACATATTTGAAAAAAGTGCGTAGCCAAGGGGCGTAAATCCAGCTTCCTTGACTGCGCATTTTTTGCGTCTGGAGGAATCTTTATGGAACAGAAAGTCAACAAATTTTTAGAAAAACAGCCTGTAGGGGCACTGATGCGGCGGTACGCGGTTCCTTGCGTTATCTCCCTGCTGGTAGCGGCACTCTACAATATCGCAGATCAGCTCTTTATTGCCAACGCGAGTTATCTCGGTTCGTACGGCAATGCCGCCAACACGGTTGTATTTCCCTTAACAGTGGTGGCCTTGGCCTTCGCGGTTATGATCGGCGACGGCTGCTGTGCATTTGTCAGCATTGCGCTGGGCGCGGGCCGAAAAGAGGACGCCCACAGGAGTATCGGCAGCGCGGTGCTGATGTGTATTATCACCAGTTTGGTACTGACCGCAATTTATTTGATTTTTCAGCGGCCGATTTTGACGCTGTTCGGCGGCACAGTGAATGAGGGAACCTTTTCCAACGCCAAGGAATACTTTTTTTGGATCACCATAGGCATCCCGTTCTATATGTTCGGACAGGCTATGAATCCAATCATCCGCTCGGACGGAAGCCCGAAATTTGCCATGGTCTCGACCCTGTCCGGTGCGGTGGTCAATATCATCCTCGACCCCATTTTTATCTTCGTATTCCGGTGGGGCATGATGGGCGCGGCGGTTGCTACCGTGCTGGGACAGGTGCTGACGGCGATTCTTGCAATCTGGTATCTGTGCCATATGAAGGCGGTGAAGCTGGAGAGATCCAGCTTTCGGCTCCACGTTAAACTTGCAAGAAAATATCTGGTCTTGGGTATCACCAGCTTCCTCTCTCAGATTTCTCTGGTGGCGTCTATGGCGGCTGTCATAAACATGCTTCAGAAGTACGGTGCACTGGATCCTGTTTTCGGGCAGGAACAATTTGCGCAGATTCCTATGGCGGTAGTGGGAATTGTAATGAAGTTCTTTCAAATCGTCATCGCCATAGCCGTGGGTACTGCAGCGGGGTGCATTCCCATCGTGGGCTACAACATCGGTGCGGGGCGGAAGGATCGGGTCAAGAGCGTGTTCACCCGGCTTCTGCTGACCGAAGCACTGGTGGGAGCGGTGGCTTTGTTTATCGTAGAGGTGTTTCCTCAGCAGCTCATCAACATGTTTGGTGCGGCAAATGAGAGCGTGCACTATACACAGTTTGCAATCAGGTGCTTCCGTATTTACCTTTGCATGATGATCTTTGCCACCGTGAACAAGGGAACCTTCATTTTCCTACAGTCTTTAGGTAAGGCACTGGCCTCCACTATGATCTCTTTGATGCGTGAAGTGGTGTTTGGCGTGGGGTTTGCCCTATTGCTGCCCCGGTTTTTTGAACTGGACGGCGTGCTGTACTCCATGCCGGTCTCGGATATTTTGACTTTTTTGATCGCAGCGGTTATTATCATACGGACCTATCGGGAACTGGATCCGGCGAGCCAACACAGAATAGGAGGAGAACATGAATAATCGTATCATCACCATTAGCCGAGAATTTGGTAGCGGCGGCAGAACAATTGGCAAAAAAGTTGCGGAAAAATTGGGCATCCCCTGTTATGACAGAGAACTGCTCCAAAAAATTATGGAGGAAAGCGGTTTTGTGGAGAGCTATGTCAAAGACGCGGGAGAATATACTGCTGGATTCCTGTCTTCTGTATTTTCCAACAGGAAGTTTGGTCCCACCAACGAGGACCGTTTGTGGCAGCTTCAATATGATTGCATCACAGGTTTGGCTGACCAGGGATCCTGCGTGATTGTGGGACGCTGCGCCGATTATATCCTGCGGGAAAAGGCGGACTGCCTGCGGGCGTTCATACATGCAAGCATGGAATATCGGGCAGAGCGTATTGTTACGGTGTACGGTGAGCGGGAGGAATCTCCGGAGCAGCGTCTACGGGATAAGGACAAGCGCCGAGCTGCCTATTATCGCTTTTACACGAATATGGAATGGGGCTATGCGCCCAATTACCATATTTGCTTAGATAGCGGTAATTTGGGCATTGCAACATGCGCGGAAATCATTGCAGGACTGTTTTAACAAGATCTCAATCGAAAAAGCATCATAGCTCAGATGTTGGCTGTTGCGGTAGTTTTTACCGATTTCCTCCGGTTCATTTGGATTATTAACGAATTTAGATGAATCGGGGGATTTTTATGGCTTTTTGCAGGCCTCCTTTTGTTTTTAGATACTGTTCAGAGAAAGCGACTTTATGCAGGTGTCGAACTGCAAGAAGGTATAACCGAGATATAGACCATGATTTTAAGCTGTGGGCGTTCTTCGGAATGCCCACAGGTTTTTCCATGGTCGATACCTGCGAACATACTGTGAATACTACGTAAAAGCTTTGATGCAATATTGACACGGAACCGCAATGGGAATAAACTTAATATGACTGTAAACGTATTTTGGTCTCGCAAAGAGGAGTGACCATTTTGGCTTTTGCTTTTACAGAGCAGGAACAGGACATTGTTTTGAAAATACTCCGTGGAAATGATGTCTCCAATATTCTGCGGAAGCTTATGCTGACCATTTTCCATCGGGATGACATTGGAGAAGAATATCCAAAGGTGCGGAAGCTGATGGTGACGGGAGCTTGCAAAGCACTGTTTCCTGCTTAGATAGTTTGTGAAAATAAAAAAGCCGTGCGAAGCGGCTTTTTATTCGGCACAGTAGTTAGATATTACTAACTTCAACTAAATTTTAAGGAGAAGAATATGGGAAAAGATGATAAGGGCTTCTGGCAATTCTTAGCTCCGATATATAATCGAGTCGCTGAGAATAATGGAAAATTCTATAACGATCTGTGCGGCCGATTTCTTCCGTTTCTGGATGAAAAAATGTCCGTTCTGGAGCTTGCCTGTGGGACAGGGCAACTCTCCCGGCGTATGGCGGGCAGCGTCCGCCGCTGGGACGCTACGGACTTTTCAGAAAGGATGATCGGGCAGGCTAGAAAG
Organism: uncultured Butyricicoccus sp.; assembly: GCA_964513445.1. Classification (GTDB taxonomy): domain Bacteria; phylum Bacillota; class Clostridia; order Oscillospirales; family Butyricicoccaceae; genus Butyricicoccus_A. The sequence continues at coordinate 20,551 of CAZEMM010000028.1, forward strand.
AAGGGAGAAACGGAAAAGATGCATTTCTATGTTGCGGACGCAACTAGGCTTTCCTGCACAAACAACTGCTTTGACGCTGTAGTAATTTCCTGTGCGCTGCACATTATGCCGGAACCGGAGGCGGCTCTTGTGGAAATTTTGCGCGTGCTGAAGCCTGGAGGCTTGCTCTATTGTCCTACCTATCTGTGGGCAGAGAACAGTGCGTTCGGGCAAATGAGGCAGCGGATTATGTCCCTGGCGGGATTTAAGGTTTATCGGGAGTGGACGCTAAAAAGCTTCACAGCGTTTATTGAGAAGAATGGATTCTGCGTTCTGAAACAGGAGGTATTGCCTGTCGGTATTGCGCCGGTGGGTGTGCTGATTGCAAAGAAAGCTGATTGACTATAACACACACGTTATTCTCAGAGAGGAGAGGCATGATGACCAGTAAAGAATACAAAGATCTCTCGATCAAAGAATTTACAAAAGCCGCCGAAGGGTACGAGGGCGACAAAGCGGTCGTTTACGAGATGTGCCGCAAGGATTACCCCGACATTCTGACGGAGCTGGAGAAAGAGCCGTGGGAGTCACTTCTAGACGCCGGCTGCGGCCCCGGACCGATGATCACGCTTTTAGCGGATAAGTACCCGCAGCGGCATTATACCGGCATCGACCTGACGCCGAAAATGATTGATATGGCAAAGAAAAAGCAGATTGTAAATGCGGAATTTGTGGTGGGCGACTGCGAAAATCTGCCTTTTGCGCCGGAAAGCTTTGATGTCGTGATCTGCGCCAACAGCTTTCACCACTACCCGAACCCACAGGCGTTTTTTGTGAGCGTACAAAAAGTATTGAAGCCGAACGGTCGGCTGATTTTGCGGGATTACACCGCCGGCGCAGTTTTGCGGTGGATGATGAACCATGTGGAAATGTCGCTTGTCCATTTTGTGGGACACGGAGATGTGGGCGTTTACAGTGAAAAACAAATTGGAAATTTTTGCGAAAAAACAGGGCTGAAGCTTGAGCGCTTTGAACGCAGAAAAGGGATGCGAATGCACTGTGTGATTCGCAGAGTGTGAGGCAAGGCAATCGAAATTATGGAAGGGCTGGATTATGATTTTTCACTTTCTGACAAGGATCATGTCATGTCCAGCGGTGGACTTGCCCGCACATTGTGCTGGACATAGCGGTTGCTGAATATATAAGCCGGAATCCCAACGCTGTGGCAATCAATATCGCCTGCGGGCTGGACACCCGCTGTTACCGCATGGAGGGGAAAATCAGCCGATGGTACAATCTTGACCTGCTGAAAACGATGGCGGTACGGGAACGGCTTTTGATGGAAAACGGCGCGATTTCACAGATTGCCAAATCCGCAACGGGGTTTGCCTTCTTAATAAAATTTATATAAAAAATCGGAGGACATTCTCGAAGCCGCCAGAAGGGAAGCGGTCTTGATGTCCGGTGTGAGATCAGGGAATTGAACCCAGAACCGTCCGATTATGAGCCGGATACTCTGCCAGTTGAGCTAATCCTGCGGATTTATTACATAAATTATAGCACTTCTTTTCTCCACATATTTTTTCTATTTGTTGTGTGTTATAATCTCCAAAACGATTGAGTCCTTTCATTAGAGTTTGGGTTATGGTGACTTTTATTCCAAATGAACTCAATCGCTTTTTTCTACCCTACATCTCACATCTATTGTAACTATACAAGCAGCAGAAACAGTGGAGAAGCAGATCGTTGACAGCCTGAAGGTCTGTTTTGTATAATAGCATCAAAGAACAGGTACTTATAAATATCACATAATTATCACAGGGAGTTGATCATTCACACCCTACTATACAGATACAAGCCGATATTCACCGGAAGGGGTTTCCCCGTAGAAGCAGATGGGAAAAGACCGGGAGCAGAGTAAGGGAGTTAAAAATGATCAGAATGCGTTTATTTGCTATGGGAATAGGCTATGTTTTTGGTAATTTTCTCACAGCTGATGTGGTGGCAAAAATATATACGGGTAAGAAAGCACAGGAAATTGGTTCAGGCAATCCGGGTATGGCCAATATTATGAGCAATGTGGGAAAGAAAGCTGGAGTCATTGTGCTCTTTGGAGACATAAGTAAAACGCTGCTGGCTTTTGTGGTGGCGTGGCTTCTGACAGGGAAAGTAATTCATGATGCCGCTTTTTTGTGGGCGGGAATGGGCGTAGTGCTCGGCCATAATTTCCCTGTATTGAATCATTTCCATGGCGGCAAAGGCGTGACAGTGACCTGTACATGGCTCATCATTTATATGCCACTGTGGGGAACGGTCTGCTGTATTGTAGGCGGTTTGATTACGTTGCTTACGGGTTATCTTCCACTGGGTGCTGTGTTAATCTCTGCTTTGGCGGTTTTGGCTGGGTTCCTGTGTAAGGGTGCGGAAGCTGGAGTATGTATGGCCGTGTTTATGGTCCTGATGGTCTCACGGCATTATCCCGGGCTAAAACGTATGGTCGAAAAGAAGGAGAAAAAAGCTTTTCGGGGAGAGAAGTAGGCGCGGTGGAAGAGAAATACGTGTCTACCGGGCTACGGTTCCAAAACCCAACAAAATTAGGATACACCCTTAAGGAAACGCCACGCAAATAACCTTTTAAGAGCAAAAAGAATTCCCGACCGCGAATACGATCGGGATGCTCCCTAAGATGTTCACATATGCGCACTGACTCAAGCCATCAGACAAGGTCTGTCAGCCAGAATCAGATTCACCAGTGAGAACTTTAAATGTGCCTCCTGATAATGGAACCCCAAAATGCTTATTGATTTAGAGGTTCCCTAAGGTTACCGAGGTTCAAACAGCGGCCTGAGCCGGGATACTGTATCCCGCCAGCACTCCATCAGGTCGGCGTGGTTCTGCCGGATGAACGCCAAGTCCCGTGCTTGAGCCGCCTCATTCATGGCCTTGGCCCGCTCCGAGAGTTCCACCAGCCCAATGACCAGCGACGAGGTCTTCAGGGTGTGGACCAGGATCCGATAATTCTCCCAGTCCCCGTCGGCGTAACATTCCTCCAGCCGGTCAAAGGAGGGACTTCGCGCATACTCCTCCATGACCGAAAGCAGGATCTCCGCGCTGTCGCCGCAATAGGTCGACGCGGTGGAAAGCTCCAGCTCGGGCAGCGCCGAGCGGATCTGTTCTAGGGAAATTCCGTCCGCCATATCCATTCCTCCATTAGCCCTGTTCGTTGATATTGTACCGCAAAAGCACATTTTGGATGCTCTCCATGAGCATGTGAGCCACTAAGGGCTTGGTGAGATAGTCGTTTACCCCCAGCTGCTCTGCCTTTTGGATGATGCCGATGTCCTTATCTCCGGTCATAAAGATCACCGGCAGGGCGCTGCGCTGCTCCCGAATCCATCGCAGCACCGCAAAGCCGTTCATTTCTGGCATTTCCACGTCCAGCAGAACCAGGTCCGCGGCGTGCTCCTCCAGAAACGCGATCCCCTCCCGCCCGGAGTGGGCCGTCTCCAGCCGGTAGCGGGGTGCGGCGCGCAGGAAAGCAGCCAGCAGCTTATGTACCATCGGGTCGTCGTCAATCGCCAAGATCACCTGTTCCGCCGCCGAGTCCGGCTGGTGCATCTGGTAGCCGATGTCTTCGTCGATCATGTCCAGCATGATGCTGGCGATCCGGGGGTCGAACTGGGTGCCGGTCCCTCTTTGGATTTCCCCCCGTACCTGCTCCTGGGACATGGTCTCCCGGTAGCACCGGTTGGAGGTCATGGCATCGTAGGCATCCGCCACGCCGATGATCCGGGCGATGAGAGGGATGTTTTCGCCGGACAGACCGTTGGGATACCCCCTCCCGTCATAGCGCTCATGGTGCCAGCGCGCGCCGATGGCAAAGTCGCAGACGGAGGAGATCTCCTTGAGAATGTAATACCCTACCAGGGTATGGAGCTTGATCTCGGCGTACTCCTCATCGGTCAGAGATCCGTTCTTGTTGATGATGGCATCCGCCACTCGGATCTTCCCCACATCGTGGAGGAGACCGGCGTAATAGGCCCTGACCTGCTCCTCGTCACTCCAGCCCAGACGCCGGGCGATCTCCCGGGTATACCGCGCCACCCGCTGGGAATGGCCGTTGGTATATCGGTCCTTGGCCTCCACCGCGCTGCTCAGCGCGGTGATAGCCTCCGCCGTCAGCT
>CAZEMM010000029.1:0-24507 GCA_964513445.1 uncultured Butyricicoccus sp.
ACAGACGCTTTGTGTTAGAGCTTTTCCTGTCGCCAATCACAATCATAATGTCCGACTTGCCGGCCAACGCACGAGCCTCCGCCTGGCGCTCATCCGTCGCATTACATATTGTATCAAATATTTTGGCATTTGCATAGTGTTTTTTTATAATTTCGATGCAAAAATTCCATATTTTTCGATTGATCGTGGTCTGCGCCACGACACTCACCGGATTTTTCTCGTCATTTTGACCAAATTCGCTCGTTCGCGCAAGCTCCCGCTCCAGCTCCTCCGGCGTTTCAAATACCTGCGCGTGCGCACAGCAGCCCTGAATACCGACGACCTCCGGATGGTTCTTTGAGCCGATGATAATCACGCGGCGCCCCGCCTCGCTCTCCTCACGCGCAATGCGGTGAATCTTTGCGACAAACGGGCACGTCGCATCGATGATGCGGCAGCCCCTTGCCGTCAGCTGCTCCAGCACCGCATCCGGTACGCCGTGCGCGCGGATGAGTACCTGACTGCCGTCCGGCACATCGCGCACCTTCTCCGCCTTGTGCACGCCCATGCGCGCCAGTCGCTGCACCTCATGCGTATTATGGATAATATCGCCGAGCGCCCAGATGCTGCCATGCTGCGCGCACGCCTTCTCCGCCATGTCGACGGCGCGGCGCACGCCAAAGCAAAATCCCGCGCTCTTAGCAACCGTAACCATCAGATCGTCTCCTTCAACGCGTAGACACGCTGCATCATTTCATCAGCCAGCCTGCGATAGCCCTCCTTCGAGCGCGTCGGCTCCGGCATAAACGGCTCGCCGATCACGACATAGACATCCGAGCGAAATTTCTTGTTCTCCGAGATGTAAATAGGCAGCACCGGAGCGGCTGTCTTGAGCGCAATGCGCGCCGCTCCCTCCTTCACCGCGTCGCCCTCCTGATGGCGCGTTGTGCCTTCCGGAAAGATGAGCAGCTTGCGCCCGTCCCTGACTGCCTTGAGCGACTGCTTGATAGCGTTGATATCCGCACGCTCACGATCGACCGGGAACGCACCCAGCGCAGTGATCAGCGGACCCAGCGGTCCCAGCTCAAACAGCTCCTTTTTGGCCATTGCCGCAAAGTCATGCTTGTTGCCGAGTGCGGTCGCGACCATCGTCGGGTCTGCCCACTGCGTATGATTCGCGACGACGACGCAGCCGCCCTCCGGGATGTTTTCACGGCCGATGATGTGATAACGGTATTTGATATGGTCATACAGCGTCACGACCGGAATCGCCAGCCATTGAAATCTGCGGTGATATTTCATCTGTTCTCCTCCAATCCCTTCCGCACGATTGCCTCTACCGCCGCAATTGACTGGGCAAGCGTCAGCTCACTGGTGTCCAGCAGCACCGCGCCGTCCGCCTGCCGCAGCGGCGCCGCCGCGCGCGTACAATCGTCATGATCGCGCTGCACCATATCCGCCAGCACCTGCTCCAGCGTCACGTCCTCGCCCTTCTCGCGCAGCTCCTCAAACCGGCGCTCGGCACGCGCCTTTACGGAGGCAGTCAGGAAAATTTTCACCTGTGCGTCCGGCAAAATGACCGTGCCGATGTCGCGCCCGTCCATGATGACGCTGTTTGCGCGCGCCATCTGACGCTGCGTCTCCAGCAAAAACGCGCGCACCTGCGGCTGCGCTGAGACAAAGGAGGCATATTTGGACATTTCCGGCGTGCGGATCTGCTCGGACACGTCCTCCCCGTTCAGCAGCACATGCTGCACGCCGTCCTCATAGCGCAGGCTGACCTCGATTTTGCCGTCCGCCAGCACGGGCGCAATGCCGCCGGCATCGCCCAGCTGCACGCCCGCACGGCACACAGCCAGACCGATGGTGCGGTACATCGCACCGGTATCCACATAAACAAAGCCCAAATGACCCGCCGCCGCGCGCGCGATCGTGCTCTTTCCCGCGCCGGACGGGCCGTCAATGGCAACTGCAATCGGTTTCATATTTCCCTCTCTTCCTGCTGCGCGGCATACTTCCCCGCCAGATAGCCGGTCGACCACGCGATCTGCAAATTAAAGCCGCCTGTATAGCCGTCTACATCGATGATTTCTCCGGCAAAAAACAGGCCGGGCACCTTTTTTGACTGCATCGTCTTTGGCGTGATCTCCTTGACGGAAACGCCGCCGGAGGTCACGATGGCTTCCTCTACCGGACGCGGCCGCGCGATGTCCAGCGAAAAATGCTTGAGCGTGCGCACAAGCGCCCGCCGCTGCTTTTTGGTCACCGCGTTGACCTTGGTATGCGGGTCAATGTCACTGCGCTCCACGACGATCGGAATCAGCTTGCGCGGCAGCAAGCCGCCCAGCGCATTGCGAAAATCCGCGTTGCGCTGCTGCGAAAAATCCGACAAAATGCGTTTGTCCAGCGTCGCCTCGTCCAGCGCGGGCTTGAGATCGATCTCCGCACGGTACCGCGCCGTGTCCCATTTGCGCATATGCGCCGACGCGCTGAGCACCAGCGGACCGGACAGCCCAAAGTGCGTGAACAGCATCTCGCCAAAGCCCTCATGCAGCTTTTTGTCATTTTCAAATATCGTCAGCGTCACATTCTTGAGCGACAGACCCTGTAAGCGCGGGCAGGTCTTGCCCGGGCATTCCAATGGAACAAGCGACGCGCGCAGCGGGGTGACAGTATGCCCCAGTGCGCGGGCAAACACATAGCCGTCGCCGGTCGAGCCGGTCAGCGGATAGGATTTTCCACCCGTCGCCAAAATGACGCAATCCGCCCGCCGCAGCCGACCGCCCGCCTGCACGCCGCATACCGCGCCGGTCTGCGCGTCTGTCTCGATACCGGTCACATTTTCATGCACGATGGTCACACCGCAGCGGCGCACCCAGCGATACAGCGCGTCCACAACATCCAGCGCCTTATCCGACACCGGAAAGACACGGTTGCCGCGCTCAGTCTTGAGCGGCACACCGCGCGTTTCAAAAAAATCCATCGTATCACGCACGGAAAACGCGCCGAGTGCGCTGTATAAAAAGCGTGGATTGCGCGGAACATGCTGCAAAAATTCCTGCTCGTCACAGTGATTTGTGACGTTACAGCGCCCCTTCCCCGTGATGGCGAGCTTGCGTCCCACCTTTTCATTGCGTTCAAACAGCAGCACGCAGGCACCCTGCTGTGCTGCTGTCCCCGCCGCCATCAGTCCGGCCGCACCCGCGCCAATAACGGCAACGGTCAAGTTATTCGTTGTCGAGCTTTTCATATACCTGATACTCATCCCATATTGCTTCCAGACGGTTGAATGTCTGGCTGATTTCCTCCTGCTTGCGCATGCCGATCGACACAATCAGCGCATTGATTACACTGAGCGGCGCAACCAGCGAATCGACAAACGACGCCATATCGCTTTTTGCGAGCAACGTGTAATCCGCCGTCCGGCTGAGCGGCGAGAGCCTGCTGTCTGTCAGCGCAACGACGGTCGCGCCGGACTTTTTGCAGTATTCCAACGCCTTAAATGTGCGCTTGGAATACCGCGGGAAGCTAATGCCCAGCACGACATCGCCCTTTCCGGCGCGCATGATCTGCTCAAATATCTCGCTCGCCGTGGTACTGCTTACCTGCTTGACGTTGTCAAAGAGCAAATTGAAATAAAAGCCCAAAAAGTCGGACAGCGCCGCCGAGGAACGCACGCCCAATATGTAAATATGCTCTGCATGCAAAATTGCCTCGACCGCTCCCTCAAACGACGCACGGTCGATCTCATCGAGCGTCATGCGGATCTTGTCCACATCAGACGAGAGCACCGTGCGCAGAATATCCTGATCGCCCATGCGGTCGCTTGTGACCTCCATGCGCTGTACGGCTGTGAGCTTATTGCGGATCATCTCCTGCAACGCCTTTTGCAGGTGCGGATAGCCGTTATATCCCAGCTCGGTTGCAAATCGCACGACAGTGGATTCACTTACGCCGACCGTCGCGCCCAGCTTGCTTGCCGTCAAAAATGCCGCCTTGTCATAATGTTCAATAATATATTTGGCAATTAAGCGCTGTCCTTTTGAGAATTTGGAAAGATTGTTCTGTATTTTTGTCATTAGATCATTCATACGCAATACGCCCCTCGCTTTCTTTCATCCTTTCCGTATGCAAGTTTTATTTTATTCGCTGCGGCGAAAAAATGCAAGCGTTTCGCTCAAATAATGCAGAAATTGCGCAGGAATTGCATCAGATCCGCTCCGTTCCGTCTGTCAGTTTGTTCAGCTCCTCCGGGGTCAGCTCGCGCCATGCGCCAGGCTGCAGCGTCTCATCCAGCCGAAGCGCACCGATGGAAATCCGGCACAGCCGCAGCACCTTCAGACCGCAGGCCGCGCACATCTTGCGTATTTGTCGGTTCCGTCCCTCATGTATCGTGATATGCAGCACAAGCGCACCGTCCGCCTGTGTGCGCATCAGCTGCACCTGCGCCGGACGTATCGCATAGCCGTCGATGTTCATTGGCCGAGACAGGCCGTCGATCGCGGCGCGCGTCCCCCGCACCGTGACGGCATACGTCTTGTCCACATGATAGCGCGGATGGGTCAGACGGTCGAGCAGCGCGCCGTCATTCGTCATGAGCAGCAGGCCCTCGGAATACTGATCCAGCCGGCCGACCGGCAGCAGACGCACCGGACAGCCGCGCACGAGCTGCGCGACGGTTTTACGTTTTTTTTCATCCGACATCGTTGTGACGACGCCCGCCGGCTTGTACAGCATGATGGTGTGCAGCGCCTGATGCCCGCCGATGGGCACGCCGTCCACGCAAATCTCATCGTGTGCGCTGTCGGCGCGCGCGCCAAGTTGCGCGGTCACGCCGTTGACCGTCACCGCGCCGCGCGCAATCAGCTGTTCCGCCGCCCGACGCGAGCACACACCTGCACCGGACAACAGCTTTTGCAGTCTCTCCTCCATTGTGTTACTCCTCTATATTTTTATGCCGCACGCGGTCAAACCACTGAATGAACCGTTCCCGCCAGCCGGTGTCCTCCTGCGCCGCATCCAGAGCGACCGTATCGGTACAGACCAAATCCGTTTCGCACAGCACGGTATCCCCGCACCGCACACTCGCCCGCCCGCAAACCGTTCCCGCCTCAACTGGCGCATATAAAAACGTCGCGCACGACAGCTCCAGCAGAGCGCTTTCCCCTTGCAGCAGCGCGGCCTCGAGTGGTTCCGCATACGCAACCGAGACAGTATGCTCCATGCCAGACTGCACCGACAGCGCGCCAGCGCGCTGTCCCGCCTGCGCCCATGTCTGTGTCTGCATGCCGTCAAACGCCGCGTCCAGCATCTTCATATGGTCATTCCAATCGTCTCCGTCGTTGAGTGTCACGGCGACCACTGTGCGCCCGTTCCGCCGCGCCGCGCTGACCAGACAGCGTCCCGCCGTCTTGGTAAAGCCGGTCTTGACGCCAATGGCATCGTCATACAGCCGCAGCAGCTTGTTATGGTTGGTCATCGTACGCGTTTCGGCTGTATATTGCTGGGTAGAGACGACCTGTGCGAAGCTCTCATTTTGCAGCGCATAGGCTGCAAGCCGGGCAAGCTCCTCCGCCGTCGTATAATGCGTCTCGCCATCCAGCCCGCTCGGATTGTCAAAATGCGTGCGGGTCAGCCCGAGCTGCCGCGCGCGCGTATTCATCCGGGTGATAAAGCGTTCGCGCCCGCCGCACACCGCCGCGATGCACTCCGCCGCATCATTGCCGGAGCACAGCATCAGGCCGTACAGCACATCGCGCAGCGGGAGCTGCTCCTGCGCCTTGAGGTACATCGACGAGCCCTCCACGCCCGCGCATTCAGCCGGAACCGTAATGATACGGTCAAGGTCGCTGTCCTCCGCCGCGAGTAATCCTGTCATAATTTTGGTTGTACTCGCCATCGGCAGCTGTTCATCCTCCCGTGCGCCGTCCAGCAGCGCGCCGGTGTCTGCGGCCAGCACCGCAAAAGCCGATGCCGAATAGGCCTCCGCATGACCGGTCAGCAGCAGCGCCGCAAGCAATCCCAACAGCAACCGTCTCACACGCATCCCCTCCCCCACAGCATACGAGGGGGACGCGGACAATATGCAGGGTCGGACGAAGAAAGAGGAGCGCAACCGGCTCCTCTTTACTCGCTTATTCCTCCGGCGCTTCCTCGACCGTGACTTCAGCCGGCTGTTCCGGCTGCGACTCCTGCTCCGGCTCTCCCTTGCCGCGGCGGCTGGATACAAAGTTCTGAATGCCGCTGACCGCGTTGGGAATCAGCTCAATCAGGCGATCCGCGCTGGTCTCTGCCGGCATATTGACCGGCAGAATGCGCGCATTGCCATCGCTGACAATGAGAAAGCCGACCGGCGAAATGCTGACGCCTGCACCGCCGCCGCCGCCAAAGCACAGCGGGGCATTCTCGCCGCCATTGCGCGACTTAAAATCACTGCCGCCCGAGCCAAAGCCAAACGTGACCTTGGAGATCGGAATGAGCGTCGTGCCATCCTGTGTGACGATCGGGTCGCCAACGATGGTGTTGACATCAACCATCGAGCGGATTTTTTCCATCGTCTCTGCCATCAGGCCATTGATTGCATGCTCTGCCATTGTAAAAACTCCCTTTCTTCAACATATGATCGCATCCCAAACCGCTTTGCGATTCGGATACGTTACGTTTTAATGGTTTTCCACAGCGCCCACAGCCGTTTTCTGTGCTTCCACAGAATGGGCGGAAAGCGCACGAGCCGCGTCATCAGCGCGATATCCATACCCCATACCGTGCGCTGTGCATCAAAATCCGCATCCAGCACAATTTTGGGATCGCGCAGCACAAACGCGCGCTCCAGATAGGGATAGAGATTGCCGACCAGCGCGCTGAGCGTGCCGAGCAGAACAGCGCTCCGCGCCGCATCGTCTGTGTGCAGGATGACCGTGACGTGCAGCCGCTCCCATGTGATCGCGCCGGTCATATCATCCAGCATATCCACTGCCAAATCCATGCATTCACGGATATCCAAATTTTCCAGCGAGAACGCAGGACGCGCGCGCTGCTGCTTCGGCTGCTCGGTCTTTTGTTTCTCTCGCGCCTGCTTCGGCTTCTTTTTGCGTGCGCCCAGCGTAAAAACCTTCCCAATCGGGCCATAGCGCACGCGCACACGTAGCGGGCCGTCCGGCATCCTGCGCCGGATCTCAATACGCGCCTTAAGCGTGAGCGCCAGCACAACAACGGCAGCACCCAGCGCCAAAACAACAAGCACAATACCGATGATGCGCAGGACAATCATGGTTCTTCCTCTCCCTCAGCTTGCTCCGTCTCACGCTTGCGTTCCAAATCCTCCAACTCAGGCAGTTCAGGCAATTCCTCCAGCGAGGAAATGCAGAACACACGGAGAAACGCGGGCGTCGTACGGTAAATCATCGGCCTGCCCGGTACGTCCAAACGCCCGCAGCCCTCAATGAGTCCTTTGTCGAGCAGCGTCAGCACAGTATTTGAGCTGTCAACGCCGCGCAGCTGTTCAATATAGGCGCGTGTGACCGGCTGGCGGTACGCCACAATGGACAGCACCTCCAACGCCGCGGCGGACAGACTGGGGGCACGCCGCGTTTCCAGCGCGCGCCGGATGACATCTGCATACTGCGGACGCGACACCATCTGATAGCTGTCCTCCAGCTGAATCAGCTGAAAGCCGCGTTGCTGCGCGTCATAGCTTGCGGCCAGCTCGCCTGCCAGCCTGTGCAGCTCCGCCGCGTCAATGCCGAGCACCTGCATCAGCTTGTCCGCATGAACCGGTTCACCCGATGCAAATAAAATGCCCTCCAACAGGCAGGACAATTCATTCATGAAATGCGTTCCTCCTGAGCGTGTCGTTCGGATTCGGTAAACAGGGACAGCTCGGCGTCCTCGCCCTCCCCGTCAATATAAATGCGATGGGTCTTGGACAGCTCCAGCACCGCCAAAAATGTCGCCACGATCTCCGATCGGCTATGTGAATCGTCAAACAGACTTTGAAAATGCAGCGTCGCCTTTTTGCGAAACCGCAGCAGAATCGAGGTGATGCGCGTATGCACCGGCACGCGCTCGCGCCCGACAATACCGGAAAACGAACTGACCGGTGGCGGCAGCTTGCGCCCGATGCGCGTGAGCATACGGCGCGCCGCATCCGTCAGCTTTTCCGGCGGCACTGTTCCCTCAAATTCGCGCTTGCGCTGCAGCGGCTCCTGCGGCCGGATAAAGATATCGCGTCCCGCGTCGCTGTGCGCCCGGAAATACGGCTGCATCTCACGGATGCGCTGGTATTCCAGAAGCTTTTCGACCAGCTGTGCGCGCGGGTCCTCCTCCGCATCGTCCTCGTTGATTTCCTTCGGCAGCAGCATGCGCGATTTGATGAGCATGAGCTGCGCCGCCATGGCGATAAAATCGCCCGCGACTTCCATATCAGTGCTGCGCGCCTCATGTAAAATATCCATATACTGCTGTAAAATCAGCGAAATTGGAATGTCATAAATGCTGACCTTATTTTTTGCAATCAAATGCAGCAACAAATCAAGCGGCCCGTCAAATGAAGACAGGTGAAACGTCATCTTTTCCGCCATCGTTCACAGTACCATCGTGACGACGCGGCTGAGCAGACGATACACGGCATTGATACAAATGCTGATAGGCGTATCCAGCACGCCGATGAGCAGCAGCACCAGCATACCAAACTGGATGTACTGCTGATACCGCGTAAATTTCAACTCGATCTGATACGGAAGGAAGGAAAACAGCACCTTTGAGCCGTCCAGCGGCGGCACGGGAATCAAATTAAATATGCCGAGACCAATGCTCATCAGCGCGGTGGTATAGCACAGAAGGCCGAGCGCGACCATAATAGAATTGCTGCTCATCATAAACAGCTGGCAGCCAAACAGCGCGATGAGCGCAAGAATAAAATTGGACACCGGCCCTGCCAGCGCGGTCAGCGCGATATCGCGGCGCGGATGCTTAAAATATCGGGTATTGATCGGCACCGGCTTTGCCCAGCCGACCCGGAAAAAGAACAGACAAAGCGTGCCGATGGGATCCAGATGCCGCAGGGGATCCAGCGTCAGACGTCCCGCGTTTTTCGCAGTCGGGTCGCCCAGCGCATTTGCGGCAAAGCCATGCGCCGCTTCATGTACGCTCAGACAGATCAGCACAGCCGGTACGCGGATGAGCAGCTCAATCAGCGTGTTCGTCATGGTACTTGTCAAATCAATCGACTCCTATAAAAAAATGATACATAAATACAGGATATAGTATAGCCCGAACCGTCGAAAATTTCAAGCAAAATGCAGGATATGCTGTGAAAAATTCCATTCCCGCGCAAAGAATACAATTTTTCCCACGCCATGTACGCATTCATTTGACGCGCGTCGGCAGGCAAAAAAAGAGGACGCAGCCGCGTCCTTTCCGTTTGAAAAAAAGTGAAATCTCATAGCATATGATGCAGTGATTTCGTTATGAGCTGTCAGCGTTAGCGGACAGCGCATTTCAAATCCGTCATTTTTGGCGACATGTGCGTCAAAAATGACACCTCTCAGCCCGGAAGTGTTCGAGCGAATGCGCGTGCGCGCACCGGGCTGCATAGCCTCACCCAAATGCTTGCATTTGGGTGACAGCCTGTCGACCTTTATCGACAGGCTGAGAGGACGCAGCCCGCGTCCTCTCCGTGTCAATCGCTATCCAATCAGTCCCTGGTGATGTTCAGCTCCGCCTTAAGCTGTGCGATCATCTCCGCATACTCCGCGTCGGTCAGAAATACCTTATCCTCCTCGGCCGCACCGATTGCAAATCCGCCTCCGAACTCAAAGCCGCCCTCATACTTCGGTACGATATGGAAATGCAGGTGCGGCAGCTTGTCGCCATATGCGCCATAGTTGACCTTGGTGCAGCCCCACAGCTTTTTGACAGCCGCTGCCACGTCCGCAACGTCGTCCATGTAAGCGTGACGCTGCTGCTCGGTCAGATCAAACAGCTCCGCCTTGTGCTCGTCTACCGCGACCACACAGCGGCCCTTGTGCGACTGATCCTTGAACAAATACAGCACGCCTTCTCTCATCTTGCCGACACGCATCATCAGCGCGAGACGACCCTCGTTGTCGGGATCACAGTAAAAACAACTTGCCATTGGAATCCTCTCCTTCTCAACATGTATCATCTGTCCCTCTGGACAAGTCCAGTATACCGCAATTCGGGGAATTTTTCCATACCTTACCCAAAAGTTATATAAAAATTCGTCTCCCACGCAGGGACATACGGATGATGCAGCATGCCGATGCGCACATCCGGACACATGCCGCGCAGCAGCAGCGGCAGCTCATAAAGATCCTCGCTTCTGTGATAGGCGGACAGCGCAATGCGCGGACGATACCGCCGGATGGTGTCCTGCGCGCCCTGCAAAGCGGCATATTCCGCCCCCTCGACGTCCAGCTTGAGCAGCGTACACGGCGCGCCGCACAGCACATGGTCGACCGACTCCACGGGGACAGAAACCGTTCGCTTATCATGCGATACGGCGTGCATGACCGGCGTCAGCGCGGAATTGCGCCCCGCCTTGCCCGCGAACAGCATCTCGCCCGGCTCACGCCAAGCGCCCGCGTTGATGAGCCGAATGCGCTCCAATCCTGCCCGCTCTACGTACTTCTCCAGCTTGCGGAAGGTCTTTTGATCCGGCTCCAGCGCTGTAATCGACGCATAGCTGCCACCCGTATAGTGCAGCAGCTCGCGAATGGTATCGCCGTTGTACGCGCCCAGATCGACAAAATGCTCGTGCGCATGCGGCCTCAGATAATCCGCAAACGCGACCTCCCGCCCATAGGTGTCATCGCGCAGCCAGTGCAGCCTGCCGCCCAGCTTAAAGTTGACGGTCGCCGCAAACACATCCCGCGAGCGCGCATCTGCCATCAGCGCATACGCCTGCTCCAGCTCGCCGCAATGCGTCTGCACAAAGTCCGCATCGAACAGTGCGCCATCCGCCACAGGTACATCCGGCGCATACGTCGTATGCGTGCGGTCAAGGTCGTCAAACAGCGCGAGCACCTCCGGCCTGCTGGAGGCGAACGCAATCACCGCGACAAAATCACCCAGCTCGCGCTCCAGCTCCGACCGCTTTTTGACCACATAGCCCGCAAAGCTGTGCCCGCGCACAAATTCATCCGATGCGAAGATACCCGCAATGCGAATGCCGCGCGCGGCGCACACGCGCAGAATCTTCTCCGCGCCGTCGCCCATGCCATATAATGCGATGGGGCGCGTCTCCTGTGCGAGGACATCCCAGACCGACTGTGTCTCGGTCACAAAATGCGGCAGCCTCATTCCCATGTCTTCCACACATCCGGGCAGTAGCCCACCGTCGCCTGCCTGCCATTGCGCACAATCGGCGTGCGCAGCAGCTTGGGGTTATCCAGCAGCTTTTCCAGCTTGGCCTCATCCGACGCGAGATAGGGCAGCATGGCCGCGTCCGGATCCTTCGCCTTTGGATCGATCAGCTGCTCCAGACCTACTGCACGGCACACGCTGATCAGCTCACCGCAGCTCATGCCATAGCGCAGCAGGTCAACCGACTGGTATTTGACGCGCCGCTCCTTAAAATAGCGTTCCGCCTTTTTTGTGTCAAAGCATTTGCTCTTTCCAAAAATCTGTATATTCATTGTATTCTCTCCCGCTTCATCGGTTTCGTCTTTCAGTATACCGTTTTCCCATGCGCGCTGTCAACCGCAGGTAACGATGCGCGAAAAACCCATTGTTGTTCATTTTGTCACACAGTATATGGAAATACGTACATATTTTATCTAACCTGACAATTGTTTTTTTCCTTTCATTTGCGTATACTATAGGTGTAATCAGGAAACGGAAGAGCGAATCGAATTTGTTCCGGTTTCTACGTTACAAGCTTACCTCAAGCACAGTTTTCCCATTCTGTGCTATCATATATCTCTCTCTTTACTGTATGGCGCGCCGAAACTCCTATCCGTCGGCGCGCCGCTTTTTTGCCTATTTTCCTATCTTTCCTATTTTTCCAAACGGAGGTCTTACTGCAGTGGCAGACTTGAAAACAGAAATCACCAAACGCCGGACATTTGCGATCATCTCGCATCCGGACGCCGGCAAAACAACCATCACCGAAAAATTCCTGCTCTATGGCGGCGCGATTCAGCTTGCCGGTACTGTCAAGGGCAAAAAAAATACGCGCCATGCCGTTTCGGACTGGATGGAGATCGAAAAACAGCGCGGCATCTCCGTCACCTCCTCCGTCCTGCAATTTGAGTACAACGGGCACTGCATCAACATTCTGGACACCCCGGGACATCAGGACTTCTCGGAGGATACCTACCGCACGCTGATGGCTGCGGATTCCGCTATCATGGTCATCGACGCCTCCAAGGGTGTCGAGGCGCAGACGCGCAAGCTGTTTAAGGTCTGTTCGATGCGCGGCATCCCGATCTTTACGTTTATCAACAAGATGGATTTGGAATCGCGCGACCCGTACGACCTGCTGGATGAACTGGAAAAGGAGCTTGGCATTGATACCTATGCTGTCAACTGGCCGATCGGCTGCGGTAAGGAATTTAAGGGCGTCTTTGACCGTCAGAAAAACCACATCATGGCATTCGAGGCGGCGTCGGTTTCCGGCACAAAGGAAGCGAAATCCACCATCTATTCGATCGACGACCCGGCACTTGAGCCACTGGTGGGAGAACGCCTGTGGAACACCCTGCAGGATGACATTGAGCTGTTGTCCGGCGCGGGTGAGGATTTTGACATTGAACGCGTGCATGCCGGCACGCTGTCCCCTGTCTTTTTCGGCTCCGCACTGACCAATTTTGGCGTCGAGCCGTTTTTGCAGTATTTTCTCGAGATGACGCCCCCGCCGACGGCACGTCTGTCGCGCGGCGAGGTCATCGACCCGTTTGATAACCGTTTCTCCGCCTTTGTATTCAAAATTCAGGCGAACATGAACAAGGCGCACCGCGACCGCGTCGCGTTTATGCGCATCTGCTCAGGTAAGTTTGAAAAGGGCATGGATGTGTACCATGTGCAGGGCGGCAAAAAAATCCAGCTGGCACAGCCGCAGCAGATTATGGCGCAGGATCGTGCAATCATTGACGAGGCATATGCCGGCGATATCATCGGCGTATTTGACCCGGGTATCTTCTCCATCGGTGACACCGTATGCACGCCCGGCTTTGACTGCAAATACTCCGGTATCCCGACGTTTGCGCCCGAGGTGTTCTGCCGTATCCGCCAAAAGGACACAATGAAGCGCAAGCAGTTTATCAAGGGCATGGAGCAGATCGCGCAGGAAGGCGCCATTCAGATCTTTCAGGAGCCGCACACCGGTATGGAAGAGGTCATTGTCGGCGTTGTCGGTACGCTGCAATTGGATGTACTGGAATACCGTCTGAAAAACGAATACCGCGTGGATATCGTGATGGAAAGCCTGCCCTATCAGTATCTGCGCTGGATTGAAAATGAAGATATCCAGCCGGACGAGCTGAAAATCACCTCAGACAGCAAGGTCGTACAGGATTATCGCGGTCGTTATTTGCTGCTCTTTACCAGTATGTGGAACCTCAACTGGGCGATGGACAAAAATCCTGACCTTCAGCTGGCGGAATTTGGCCGCGCGGAGGAATAAAACAATAAACACGCAAGGCAATAAAGAATTCTCCCCCTATCAGAGACAGAATACTATCTCTCACGGGGGAGTATTTTTATGCCCCAAAAAAGGACGGTCAGCAGCTCACACCACTGACCGAGAGAAATTTTACGGAATGCGGTTCATACGCCGTCGGTTTTGTCATAGATGCAAGCGGTCAGGCGGTCAACACACCGGCCTTTCTCAGCTGACGGCGGATCTGCGGGCCAATAATCGCCGCGACGACCATTTTGGCCAGATCACCGATGATAAACGGCAGTACGCCCGCAGCCAGCGCCGCATAAAACGTCATACCTGCCTGATAAGCAAGCCAAGCCGTACCGAATGCATAGCAGACAATCGTGCCGCAAATCATACCGGCCATACTTTGCACGCGCTTGCAGTCAAATCGGTCGATTGCCCAGCCGCAGATGAGCGCCATGAAAATAAAACCGATCAGATAGCCGCCGGTCGGCCCGAACAGCTTGCCAACGCCGCCGGTAAAGCCGGAAAAAACCGGAACGCCGACCAGACCGATGAGCAGGTACACGATATAGCTGAGCGTGCCGCGGCGCATACCGAGCACATAGATCGCAAGATATACCGCGAGATTGGTAAAGGAGATCGGAACCACGCCGATCGGCAGAGACAGCGGGCCAAGCACACAGGTGACAGCCGCCATGACGGCGATCAACGCCATCTCTCGCACATTCCATTTGCTTTTATTTTGTTCCATTGTTATCGCCTCGCAAAAAAATTGCAGCCCGCCGGTCGCGCGCTACCGTTGGACTGCATTCAGTATAAACCTGTTTGCGCATATTGTCAACCAAAAAAATAAATTGGTTAACAATGTGCGGATCGGTTATCGGCATACGCCCTCATCCACCTTGCCGATACGGCGCAGGAAATGCGTCAAAAACGCACCTGCAAGGCTGTTGGGCGCGATGGCCGCCTGTGCCTGCTCCAGCGGATACCATGCAGCCTTGTCCACCTCGTCTGTCAGATGGCTCAGGTCATCCGTGCGCGCTGTGCAGGAAAAATTCAACATCAGCGTATTGCTCGGCTCAAAAAACGAGCTGCGCTCAAACCGGACATCATGCACGGCAATGCCGATCTCCTCCTGTACCTCGCGCACGACGGCATCCTCGGCGCGCTCGCCGCGATTGACATAGCCTGCGACCAGAATGTTGCGGGTTTTGCCATATTGCTGGATGAGCAGCACATGGGTGTGGGCGGGATTGAGCACCTCCATGCTGACCGCTGTGCTATAGATTGGAAAACGGAATTGTCCGCAGGTCGGACAATAGGGAATCATGCCTTCACGTTCCAAGTATTTTTCCTTCAATCTTGTGCCGCAGGTATAGCAGTATTTCAACGTCATTTCCTCCTTGGATTGGGTCTCACTCTATATTATACGCATCGTCCGCACCCTTGCAACAATATTTTCTGTGCGCTATACTTATGGCAATACCATGCAATCTTCACAAATCAGGGAGGGATATGATATGGATACGACAGAACAGCGCATCTGTCAGCTCATTGACCGGCATGCGCAGTCTATTATAGCATTTGCGGACGATATCTACGCGCATGCGGAGGTGGGCTATGCGGAGCGCCGCACGGCGGACTGTGTGGCGCAGTGGCTGGAGAAATGCGGACTGACTGTCCAGCGCGGATTGGCACAGACCGGCCTGCGCGCGCAGCTCGGACAGCATAAGCCGTCGGTCTGCCTGATTGGAGAGCTGGACGGCATCCGATGTCCGGAGCACCCGTCTGCCGTGCCGGAAACCGGCATGTCGCACGCGTGCGGACACCATATGCAGCTGGCGGTATTGGCTGGCGCGGCGCTTGCGTTATCTGACGAGCAGGTACGCGCGCAGCTGGATGGCAGCGCGGTCTTTTTTGCCGTGCCGAGTGAGGAGCATGTGCCGCTTGACCGCATGCAGGCGCTGCGTGAACAGGGCATCGCGCAATACTGCGGCGGAAAAATTCAGCTGCTGATGGATGACGCATTTGCGGATATTGATGCGGTGGTTACGACACACGCGCACATGGTGCCGTGCGGCAGCGAATTTTTGCTCGGCTGCAACTCCACCAGCGGATTTCTGTGTAAGCTGGTTACTGTGCGCGGCAGGGCGTCGCACGCGGCGATCGCGCCGGAAAACGGAATCAACGCACTGGATGTGGTGACGCTGGCGCGCAGTGCAATCGGTATGCTGCGCAGTACGTTCCGCGATGCGGACTGCGTCCGAATCGGCGAGGTTGTGCGCATGGGAAACGCAGCGGTTAATGTCGTGCCGGACGAGGTCATCGTGGATATGCAGGTGCGCGCAAAGACGCGCGAGGCGCTGCTGGCCGTCAATGAAAAAATTGACCGTGCTTTTCGCGGCGCGGCGTATGCGTTTGGCGCGCAGGTGGATATTGCGGATGAGATGGGCTATCTGCCCGTTATTCCGGCGCTGCCGTGTGACGCGTTGACGCACAGCGCTGCGCTGCTTGACGCGACCAGCGAACCGGTCTGCTTACAGGTGCACAACGCGGCCTCTACCGATGTCGGTGACCTGTCACATCGCATGCCGGTCGTCAATTTTACGTTTGGTGGCTTTTGCGGCACGCTGCACGGCGCGGATTTCCGCGTGACCGACGCACAGAGGGGCTATCTGCTGCCGGCAAAGCTCGCTGCGCTGACGATGTATCAGCTGCTGAGGGACGGCGCGCGGCAGGCAAACGAGCTGATCGCGGCCTATCAGCCGCCGATGTCCAGGGAGCAGTACCGCGCCTATGCGGACAGCTTCCGCAGGTAATCACCGCGTCTGCTTTATGTTTTGCGGTTTTGGGGTACGGTTGACCAGCACAATGCCGGCGCAGACCAGCACGAGCGACATCAGATTGCGCGCGCTCAGTACGGTTTCATGTAGGATGACGCCGGACATCAGCGAGCCGAACACCGGCACAAGAAAGTTGTACACAGTCACCTTGCCGACCGGATGGCGCGCGAGCAGCCATGTCCAGATGGTGAACGCGGTGGAGGAGAGCAGAATCATATAGCCCAGCAATACAAAGGCCTGCGGCGGCGTGGCGGAGAAGTGACCGCCGCCCAGCGCGCCCGCGAGCAGCAGGATCGCGCCGCCGAAGAATAGCTGCCAGCCGGTAATCATGGCGGACGATTCGCCCCTTGCTACCACCTTGCTGATGATCGCGCCGACGGCTGCCGCAGCGGAGGACAGCAGCATAAAGCCCTCACCGGTTGCGGTAAAGCCGCCGCCGAGGTCACTGACTGAGCTTAAGCTGATAAGCAGTACGCCGGCAAAGCCGACGAGACAGCCAACCGCTTTCGAGGTGTTCATGCGGTCGTCTTTGAACAGCATACTGGAGAGGCCGACGGATAAAAAGGTGGTTGTCGCGGTGAGCACAGAGCCCTTCACGCCGGTCGTGTGCGACAGACCAATGTAGAAAAAGACATATTGCAGCGTGGTTTGTACAAAGCCAAGCGCGGCAATGCCTGTCCAGAGGGAACGGCGCGGGATCGCCAGCTTTCTGTGCTTGACCGCATCGAATGCGAGCACGACAACACCGGCCAGCATAAACCGCCAGCCCGCAAAAAACAGCTTGCTGAATGGGTCGTCCCCGATGCCAAACAGCGCATAGCCGGATTTGACGCTGGGAAAGGCGCTGCCCCAAAGCAGTGTGCACAGAAGGGCAGGAAGCAAAATCCCACCTGTTTGAATGGAATGATTTGTTTTTGTTTTCATATAAGCTCCTGTTTCGAGATGGATTTGCAAGGCGTCAGGTTCATTATGCAGCTTCTATGGTACACCATAACGTGCATTAGCACAAGGGTAAAAATGTTCGCGAATTGCGCAGTGGTGCTTGACGGAACGCATGCAGACTGGTAAAATAAAAATTAGTAAAATTCGATTGTTTTGTGATTTTTGTGCTGTTTTTTATAGCATTTTGAGTAATTTGGCGTTGGGAGGAATTTTTCGATGGATTATAAAGCGTTGTATAAAAGCAAGCTGACAACGGCAGAAGAAGCGGTCAAGGTTGTCAAGAGCGGCGACTGGGTGGATTTTGGCTGGTGCACCGGCATACCGGTTGCATTGGACAAGGCGCTCGCCGCGCGCGCGGATGAGCTGGTTGACGTCAACATCCGCGGCGGCATTTTGCTCTGGCCTCTTGAAATCGCGCAGGTGCCGGAAGCGAACAAGCATTTTTCGTGGAACTCGTGGCATATGAGCGGCATTGAGCGCAAAATGATTGCGGACGGAATTGGCTATTACGCGCCGCTGCGCTATTCCGAGCTGCCGCGCTGGTATCGGGAGACCATCTGCCCGCCTAAGGTCGTCATGATTCAGGTCACACCGATGGATCAGCATGGCTATTTCAACTTCGGCCCGAATGCATCGCATCTTGCAGCCGCGTGTGAGGTTGCCGAGACGGTCATCGTTGAGGTTAATACCAATATGCCGCGCTGTCTTGGCGGCTTTGAGGAGGGCATCCATATTGACCACGTCGACATGATTGTAGAGGGCGACAACCCGCCGATAGGCCAGATGGGCGGCGGCGGCGCAGCGACCGAGGTCGACGAGACGGTTGCCAAGCTGATCGTAGAAGAGATTCCAAATGGCGCGTGCTTACAGCTGGGCATTGGCGGCATGCCGAATGCGGTCGGTTCTCTGATCGCACAGTCCGATCTGAAGGATCTGGGCGTACATACCGAGATGTATGTGGACGGCTTTGTGGACATGGCAGCGGCAGGCAAGCTTTCGTGCAGCAAGAAAAACATTGATAAGGGCCGCCAGGTGTTTGCATTTGGCGCAGGCACGCAGAAGATGTATGACTATATTGACAACAATCCGGCGCTGATGAGCGCACCTGTCAGCTATACCAATGACGCACGCGTCATCTGCCAGCTGGATAACTTTATTTCCATCAACAATGCGGTTGATCTCGACCTCACAGGTCAGATCAACGCGGAATCTGCGGGTACCAAGCACATCAGCGGCGCGGGCGGACAGCTGGACTTTGTGCTGGGCGCCTATCTTTCCAACGGCGGCAAGAGCTTCATCTGCTGCTCGTCCACCTTTAAAACGCGCAGCGGCGAACTGAAGAGCCGCATCCTGCCGACGCTTACGCCCGGCTCCACCGTCACCGATACGCGCACCAATACGCACTATCTGGTTACGGAGTACGGCAAGGTCTGCCTCAAGGGTTTGTCCACGTGGGAGCGCGCGGAAAAGATTATTTCTGTCGCGCATCCGCAGTTCCGCGATGAACTGATCCGCGAGGCGGAAAAGCTCAAGATCTGGAGAACCTCCAACAGAAGATAAGCTGTAAATGGTCGGCGGTTAAAACCCGACATCCATGTACTCCCCCTATAACAGGCAGTGAAAAAGCTGTCCTGCAAAGGGGGAGTATCTTTATGCCCGTATAATCGCGGAGCGCCATTCAGTGTGGCTATATCCCCGCGCCGCATAGAAAATCGGTCAGCAGCTTACGCCACTGGCCGAGAAAAGTTTATACTCATTGTCCGCTTGACGGGATGCCGTTCACGTCCTCCGGTTTGTCGGATATGTAATTTATGCGCGGAATGTGATCTCTCCGGTCTTGTCATCCATCGCATCGACAATGGCGAGCGACTCCAGCCGGACACCGCGCGCGCGCAGCGACTGCCCGCCGCTTTGGAAGCCCTTTTCCACAGCAATGCCAACGCCCTCCAGCGTCGCTCCAGATTCCTCAATGATATCAATCAGGCCATTGACCGCACAGCCATTGGCCAGAAAATCATCGATGACAAGGATATGATCGTCCGGCGACAAAAATTTGCGCGACACAATGACATCGTATACGCGCTTATGCGTAAACGACTCAATTTTGGTGGAATATACCTCGCCGTCGATGTTAATCGACTGCGTCTTTTTCGCAAAAACGACCGGTACGTCAAAGGCCTGCGCTACAATGCAGGCGATCCCGATACCGGACGCCTCAATGGTTAAAATCTTATTTACAGGCGCGTCTGCAAACAGCCGCTTCCACTCTGCCCCCATCGCGGTAAACAGTCCGACATCCATCTGATGATTGAGAAAGCTGTCGACCTTTAATACATTTCCTGCCTTTACAACGCCCTTTTGACGAATATACTCCTCTAGCAGCCGCATCGCGCACACGCATCCTTTCTGTATTGGGTGTATGTATCGTATCATATTCCTCAGGGGCTTGCAAGTATATTTTGTCAGAAGAATGCAGAATTTGTCAAAGCTGTAACAAATGTACATCGGTCTGCGCGGCGGACAGCGCACAGCGTGTGCCGACCTGCGGGCAGGGCACTTCCTCCCGCGCCCGCTGCCACACCAGTGTGCCCTGTGCGGTCTCCAGTACGATCTGGTCGCCGGCGATGCCCGGCAGAACGCGGCGCACAACGCCGTCAAATACCATCGCATCCTCCGGCTGCGCAGGATGGAGGCAATCCGGCCGAATGCCGATACAGTATGCTTTTCCCTGCGGTGGCTGCCTACCGTCAGGCAGCGGCAAAAAGTTCTGCATACCGGTCAGCTCGGCACAGCAGCGCATATGCGGCTGGTTCCACAACTGTGCACAGGCAGCGGTCTCGGCGATTCGCCCATCCGACAGCACCGCCGCACGCGGACACAGCTGTATGGCCTCGGTAAAATCATGTGTGACCAACAGCGCCGGCCCGTCAAATTCCGCAAGCACATCCGCCACCAGCCGGCGCACCTGTGCGCGCAAATGGGTATCCAGCGCGGAAAACGGCTCGTCCAGCAGCAATATTTCCGGCTGAGCGACCAGCATGCGCGCAAGCGCGGCGCGCTGCTGCTGTCCGCCGGACAGCTGAGATGGATACCGCTGCTCCAGCCCACTCAATTGAAGCTCGCGTATGATCTGCTGCACACGCGAACTCGCCTTTCTGCCGCGCAAACCACAGCGAATGTTCTGCTCCACCGTCATCGTTGGAAACAGCGCATAATGCTGGAACAGCATACCGGTGTGGCGCTGCTGCGGCGGCAAATTAATGTGCGCGGCAGAGTCAAACAGCACGCGCCCATTCAGTTCAATGCGTCCCTCATCCGGTCGGACAACGCCCGCAATGCATTGCAGCGTCATGCTTTTGCCGGAGCCGGAACGCCCCAGCAGGCCCATCGTCTCACTCTCCGCACAAAATGCCAGCTCCAATGTGAAGCCTGCCAGCCGTTTTTTGATATCTACCTTAATCGACATGCGCTACGCCTCTTTTCGCTTGCTTTCCAGCAAATTGACCGCAAGCAGAACGACGGTGGAGATCGCTACATTGATGAGCACCCATTTGACCGCACCCGCATCGTCTCCCGTGCGCCAAAGCTGGTATACGGTGGTCGAAATCGTCGCTGTACGCCCCGGAATATAACCGCAAAGCATACTCGTCGCGCCGTATTCGCCCAGTGCACGCGCAAACGCCAGCACAGTTCCCGCCAAAATACCGGATTTGCAGGTCGGCAGCAGGATGCGCCAAAAGATTGCTGTATTCGACATGCCCAGCGTCTGCGCGACGTAGCGCAGCGACGGGTCAAACGCTTCAAACGCACCGCGCACCGTGCGGTACATCAGCGGGAACGCAACAACGGCGGAAGCAACCGCTGCGCCATACCATGTCATGGCAACTTGAATCTGAAAACCAGCCAGCCATGCGCCAAGCGGACGGTGCGGGCCAAACAGACGCAGAAGCGCATAGCCCACGACAGTCGGCGGCAGTACAAGCGGCAGCGTCAGCAGGACATCCAACACGCCCTTTGCCGCACGCGGCAGACGGGAGATATAGTAGGCCGCCGCAATCCCCAAAAAGAACACGGCTACAGTAGCAAAAAGCGCCGCGCGCAACGAATTGATGAGCGGATACCAATCCATCTCCCGTCCTCCTTATCGTGAATCAATCTGATGTTCAGCTGATCGGCTTAAAACCAACCTCTTCAAATACCTTGTCCGCCTCGTCTGTGGTCAGGTACTTCAAAAACGCCTCAGCTTCCTCCGAATGCTTGCTGGTCTTGAGCACAGCCACTGGATAAATTGCAGGATCGCACAGGTCGCTGTCCGCCTCGTCAACATATTTCAGCTGCTCGGAATACGCATCCGTTTCGTAGATTATGCCGCAGTCTGCTACGCCCTCCGCGACCTGTGTCGCGACCTCCTTGACATTCGAGCCATAGGTAATCTTGTTCTGCTCCTCCAGCTGCTCCAGCACGCCAAGGTTGGTCAGTATCTGCTCGGAATACTGTCCGACCGGTACATCATCGTTACCGAGCGCGATCAAATCCGCTTTTTCCGCAATATCCTCAAACGATTGAATATCCTTCGGATTGTCATCCGGCACGACCAATACGACCTTATTTTCCAAAATATTAAACCGCGTGTCCGCATCGACAAAATCCAGTCCATCCGGATTGCTTTCCGCATCCTGCGTGGCGTCAAGCTGATTCATCTGCTTTTGCGCCGCAGAGAGGAAAATATCGCAGTCCGCCCCTTCTTCAATCTGTGTCTTCAGTGTACCGGAAGAATCCAGATTGAGTACGATGGTGATGTTTGGGTTCTGCTCCATATAGGTGTCGCTCAGCTGGGTCAGCGTCTCCTCCATTGAAGCGGCTGCAAAGACATGCAGCTCTACTGACTCCTCTGCCTGCTCCGACGCAGCAGCTGCTGCCGAACCCGCGTTGTCATCCGTGTTCTGTTCGGTGGTCGAGTCCGCGCCGCAGCCCATCAGCAACGTCGCTGCAAGCACTGCAGGAATCATCCATTTTGCTGTTTTCATTTCACTGTCCTCCTCTTATGCACAGACACATGCGCCGTGCACCGTTATTCTCACTTAAGTATAACGCATCTGAAATATTTGTCAATATTTTTTGCGCCGCCACTTCTCCCTTTGTCCGCAAAACGGAGAAAAGGGCTATCCCGCTCTCCAACAGGATAACCCTTTTACAGATTACAAAGTACCGTCTCACATCATTTCCTGACCCGATGGATGCATCTGAACAGAGCCGAATCTGAATACCCGGCCAGTCAAACGCAGTACCGGAATGAACCAACATAACCAGATGCGACCTTTCCCCTTATCGCATCATGAACCGCCCTGTGGCTCAATGGAAATACGTACTTTATGATTTTATTATAGCAAATTTGTTGAATTTGTCAATATGGTTTTAACAATTTGGCAGATGTATCTCTTTATTGCATAAAATATTTGTGATTTTATGCCTGCGACTGCACGGCGCGAAGCAATGGCTCCAGATCATCCAGCAACGGATGCAGCCTTCCCTCATCCCGCAGCTGCAATAATTGCGCCGGATTGACCCATTTTGCCGCGACCACCTCTGTCTGCTGCAATGCAAGCTGTCCGGGCGGCACATCCGTCCGAAACAGCCAGACATCATAAAAATCCTGCAATGCATCTCGACGTGTCTGAGACAGCAGCTGCGCGTCGGCCCTTGACAGCACAATGCCAAGCTCCTCCTGTACCTCCCGCAGTGCGCCGGTCAAGCTGTCCTCTCCTGCCACGACACTGCCGCCCGTACACTCCCACAGCAGCGGATAGGACTTATCCGAATGCCGCTGTGAGAGCAGTATTTGTCCGTCGCTATTTACCAGCCATACGCTCACAACCAAATGATAGCAGCCCTGTGGAATCGGCTGACCGCGTTCGACCGTCTGTCCCGTCCGCTCACGGCGTTCATTGTATAAATCCCATCGCTCTGACATCATGCGTCTCCTCCTTATTTACCATAGCCTTAAACTGTCCTTTGGTGACAGTCTTGTCCTTGTCTCCACCCGACAGGTTGTTTTCAAGCACCTTTCTGTTTCCGTCACCTTTCATCTGCTGATTGTTGGATGCGATGCCCTTCCGTTCGAGAATTCTTGATAGCGTTATTATACGCCTTGTTAACCTTTTTTGTAATAACCTTTTTCTGTTTCTTTGCGGCTCGGGTTGGTGAAGCATTTTGGGTAGTTACTACGATAGCCGCGCAAAGCACGAGGACGATGACCATTAACGGGAACCACCCCGCCGCATTGCCAAGGTGCTGCCCATTTTGCCCGTAATGCAGACATGTATTCCATCCTTCCTATTTGCACATCGCCATATTCCAAAAATCCAGCTCAAGCCGGCTTGCCTGCGTAAAAACATCGCAGAGATGCCGATGCTCTGTATCAGAGCACGCACTGCATTTGGCATCTGCAAATGCACTCCACCGGACGCATTCCTCCGCATAGGCGTCGTCCGCGTAATCCGCAATAAAATCGACGTAGCGCGACGCGCTGCTCTCCGGCTGTGCCGCCGCCTGACGAAAGATCGCGCTGTAGCTCAGCATACATGGCAGCACCGCCATCAGCAGCTCCCGCTCATCTCTCCGGTCTGCGGCTGCCTGTAAAAAATCCATATACGTCTGACAGGCGGGCAGCGGCTGCATGTGCGTGATATCGTCATCTGTCAGGCCAAGCTGCTGCAAATACCGCAGGCGAACCGTAGCTTCGCTGTCCGTCACCTCACAGAGCACCGAAGCATACAGCTGGATATCGCGCAGCGACCCAGCGCGATAAATCGCCAAGCCGAACATACGGGCGTACTGCCTAAGATACAGGCTGTCTTGTATCATATACGTCCAAAAGCAGGCCTCCGGCAGTGTTCCGTCAATCAGGCCACGCACAAACGGCGTTGCTGCGCAGCTGTCCCAGATCGGTTTGCTGCGGCTGACGACCTTTTGCATAAATGTCATCGTATGTTCCTCCTCAAACAGATAAAAAAATAGAGCATCCGACGCAAATCGGAAGCTCCTTCAAACGCAGCTCTGGCGTAAGAAATTGCTTCCCTACGCCGGTATTAGCCGACAGGTCAAGAGGTCAGG